>NZ_JCACKG010000240.1:0-2737 GCF_059505265.1 Myxacorys chilensis
TAATTGTACAAATTGCTCACTCGCTCTGCATTCTCTCAAGTTGCCGGGTTAATAACTCGCGACCGCGCCTTCAAAATCGCCTAGTATAGAGAGTGCTGTGCCACGACTGTTCCAAGCTTCGTGGAAGTCCGGTTTGTAGTGCAGAGCTTGGTCATAACTCGCAATTGCGCCTTCAAAATCCTGTACTATGAGCTGTTGATCTCCGAGATTTAACCAATCTTCCACATCGGTTTTTGTAACATTCGTGTGAATCGCGTTCTCCTGGGCCGCAACCGCTTCCTTAAAACGCCCTAGCTCTATTGAGTGTGCAGCTAAGTTCTCGAAGTATTCCAACGAGTACGTATCATCTTCGGTTGTCTTCGGTTTTGTGAATGCCCTCGAACGAATCTTGATCGCTTTTTCAAAAGCAGTGTTCGCCTCTTCATAACGATTCAGTTTTCGCAGCGTCTCCGCCTTCTTTTCCCAAGCCTCCACTAACTGCGGGTTGAGCGAGAGTGCCTGCTCAACCCAGAATAGGGCAGTTGTGTAAGAACCTAGGAGAAAGTGTTGCTGTGCATTGTTTAGATACTTCTCGGTTGGCTGATTGGGTTCTGAGAGGTTCATCGGTATCATTAAATGATTCAATCAGATATACAAAATAGTACTTAGATCTACGGAGACTTATTGCTCGATGGTATAGCGTGCTGACCTGAGAGATGCTGATTTGTTATTTCGAGTCTCCCCTAGTCCGGAGATTGAAAAGGCTGCCCAGTAGTAAGGGTGCTTGTAGGGACGGGCGATCGGATCTTCTACAAATTGCTGTCGCTTATCTCGCAAAGCGATTTGACAAGATTTGGGGAGGTGAGCGCTTATGGTATCAATCCAGTAAATTAAGTCCTTGCAGGATGCGGTTTTAAGAAAGTTTTGGGCGTGTTGGAGTGCGATCTCTGGAGGATTTCCAGCCTGGAGGGAACGGTAGAATTCGACGATCAAGAAAGCGCTGGCTGCTGATTCAACACGCCAGAAGGTACTAACGACGTGGGTGGCTTTGTCTTTAAGAAAAGCACTGGGGAGTCCAACGTATTCATCAGTAATCGTTTGTCTGCCTGTGACTCCAGTTTCACAGGCGGCTAGACAAATCAACTTGTAGGCGCTCAGGTCGAGATGGGCAAGCGTTTGCAGAGTAAGTTGGTCACGTCCACTGAGATACAGGCAAGATTGAGCAGGGTTACTGCTGTTATATGACCCATGACCGCTAAAATGCAGCAGACGATGAGGCTGAGCAAGAGAAGACTTGACTTGTTCAGCCGTAGCATTTTCGCTTTCAATCACCTGAGTTGGGAACAGGGATTGGATCAGAGCCGATTCAATTTCGATGAAGGTTCCACCGCCTTCGCGCACATCTTCATTTTTGGGATTTTCGATCAGCAAAAGGCGATTGTGGATGTTTGCGTTCGATTCATTGCTGAGTCCAAGATAAATGCTTGGCAAATAGGTACTCGGTAAATTAAAAAAAGCATGTAACGGGAGGCGGTGCAGATCGCGATGCGGAACTAGAATCAGTTGAGTGATTGAAGGAGGAAGTTGATCCTTGATCGAAGATATGTTCAAAATTTGCTGTAACTGCTTAAAGCGTTCAATCATGCGATCGCGCCAAGGATGATTGCTCTGAATGCTATTTTTTTGGACACTGTATAATTGATAGTCTTCATTCCATTCATCGATCCAGGTTTCCCATGCAGTTAGCTGTTTGAGTGTGACGGGTCGCTCATCAGATTCAGTATTGTCGATGGTAGAAATGAGAAGGGGGCGATCGTGTCCAGGTAAAATCAGAAAGGTTGTGAGTGCGATAGGGCTTAAATGCCAGTAGATGATTGCTGTTGTAGATGGAAGCCATGATTGAATCTGACTATATGACACGAAAGGAGGCTCATTGAATCCGAGCATCCAGCGCAGAAATGTGTTTTTCCCATGTTCTGCTAATTCCATAGCTTTGACACTATCACCGGATTGAACGGTTAAATCAACGCTCAATTGATTGAAAGTAGCCTGTTTAGAACGAAGAAATCTCTCACGCACGGGAGAAACATTGAGCTGAGAAAGCAATCTTCTCAACAAGTCGCTGCCATCTTGCTCAAGGATCTGTGCTTCATTCGTCACTCCCAACCTATAAAGACATTCAACTAACATCTCTAGGCTGTCTAGATATTTATACGGGAAATGCTCAGATGTGAAAACCTGTAAGGCGTTTTTGAAGCTATTAGCAGCTTTCATCCACTGCGCTTGAAGATAGTACAAAGTACCTAAATAATCATTTAAATTTGCCCAACCCTTGGGCTCGACTACTCGCTCAACATGAGCGAGTCCTTCACGACAACTATTAATCGCTTTATCATAATCTTGTATATGTTGAAAGCACGAGCTACGTTCTATCCATACATTGGATAAATGCTCTTGATTCTGGAGAACTTTGACCTTCTCTTGTTCATATTGCAGTGCTTTATCTTGGCTTTCGATTGCATATTCGATGTGTATTCTATCTACATTTCCAACTCTAAGTATTCTACCTGTGTTTTCAACTCCTCCGTTGTACAAAGATAGAGTACGATATGCATAACCTCGCACGTACCAAGCTTCAGAGTACCAAGGGTCAATATGAATCGCTCTGTTTGCACATTCAATTGCCCTTTGGCAGTAAATTCTTTGAAATGACACCCAAAAATCGGACAGGGAGCTAAGAGTAGTATCCTTGTTCAGT
>NZ_JCACKG010000241.1:0-2737 GCF_059505265.1 Myxacorys chilensis
ATCCCCGCAATCCGGCATCTCATCGAGTTTTCTGCTCCGTTGTCACCCCCTGAAGGAAACAGCACAGTTGCTTGAGGACCCGCAGCTACAGAATTATTGATAATAAACTTCTCAAGAATTGCTCTCTGTTCTTGTTCAGGCGTCATATTCACTAGCTTGCTTTAATTTGACTGAGCCTAGAATCTGTTCTTCATTTTGTAGTGCGATGCCAACAACGTTTCCCAGCAGACGATTATCAGCAAAAGTATGGTCTGGCGATTGTGTTTTGGCATGAGTCAGAGCAGATTGAGCTTTACCAAGCACTGCAAAATCGGGCGATGCACATTAGGTGAATGATTCAGCTTAAAGCAGGCACTTGCCGGTACTTCAAGTAGTAAATCAACAACCGAATCGAGGCTTCCAGCATCTCAATCGACTTGGAATAGCAAAAAGTCTTGCGATGCAGTCGCGCTAGATAGTGCCGTAATCGGCTGTTCTCTCCTTCAACCCAAGTCATGGCTGTCTTGCTGACAAGATGATCGCACTCATCAATCAGACACCGATAGACAGGGTAGCCGTCGGTGATGTACAAAAAGCAGCACCATCCTCGAATCATCCCCCACAGCAAACGAAATGTTGCTAGAGAACGGTCACCGACCACCCACTTGAGAATACCTGGAGCTTTGGAGTTTACGGCGATCCAAACCCAGGCTTTGACTTTTTTGAGCCGACAAAGGTTTGGAGTTCATCGACTTGAGCCGATTGGGGAATTTCATAATCTTCCTCTGGCAGCGTCTGGTCAGCTTGTTTAACCCAGTTGATGACCGTGTTGTGACACACCCCGCTCACTCGTTCAATGGCACGAAACCCCATGCCATTGAGGTAAAGCGTTAAGCAGTGTTCTTTGACGTCTGGGGAGTAGCCTTGAGGTGTGTGAGTTTCCCGAAATTGACGCCCACAACTACGGCAAAGATAGTTCTGGACTCCCTTGCGTCGTCCGTTCTTGACGGTTTGGTTTGATTGACAGTGAAGACATTGCATCATACCTCTATTGTGCAACGCCTCAAAACAGGCTTATCCGCCTCACCAAAACTGGACAAGAGCCTGTAATTTTCGCTCAACAGTTTTGATTTGGCATAGTTCTTAGGGTTCCGTCTAATCGAGAAATGATGGGAAATGCGTTGATCCAGAAGACATTATTTTTTGAATCTCGTAAACAATCTCCTGGCTTGCTTCCCGGTCAGAAGTGGTTTTAGCAATTCTGGCGGAATCAAACCAATGGAAGACAGCACGTCTACGCACCACCTCTGTTCGTAAGTCTTCCGCATTAACTAACTCAATACGACTGGGTTCAGGACTCCAAGCAAAGCGAACACATTCAACTATATCTGATGGGTCTGATTCAAGTTTATATTTTCGTAAAAGAGCATAAGCTGCTTGAGGGACTGGGTTAACTGGAGCTTCGACAATCTTGAGCCTCAACACAATAGGATCTGGAGTATTAGGATCTGGAGTATTTTTAGGATCTGGAGTATTTTTTTTAGATTCCAGAAAGATAATGTATGGTTTTTTATCTTCATTGTCTTCAGAAGCCAATGTAAGTCGGAGTTCTAATGTATCTCCTGGCTTAAGGTCTGCCGTTCCCTCTTGAGTTTGGTTATTAAACTGTTCCAACGAAAGTTGAAAAAGCCGCTCAAGTTCTATACGTTGATTTTCCTGAGTGATATTTAGAGATAGAACTACATTATCACTGGTAATTTTTTTAGCCTCTAATTTTGCATAGACAACAGTTTTCGACTGCTGACCATCGACTGGCTTCTTAAAATCATCGTTATTGTTCCAGTCAAATCGTAACGAAACGATACTATCGGGGTTGTAAGCCTTGCGATCGGCTGAGAAAGTAAGTGTGCAGAGTTCTTTGTTATTGCTCTTTAGTTGATTCTGGATCTCAAGTACCTTAACACTATGAGCTGCGGCTGATGCTAGGTGTCGATTGTACTCTGGATCTTCAAAATGGATAAACCATGGTTCAACTGCGAGGGGGCAAGTAAATTGATCAGTAAGTCTTAGGGGCAAAAACAAAGTTTGCTTAAAGCCCCTATTGTCTGACGCTTGCTGGATATCTACCTGAACAGTAACGAGATAACCAGGTTTATTGCTAAGAATTTGCTTTAAAGTAGTCTCGTTTGCTTCAGTCAGGGGAAAATCGAGAGAAGATTCAGAACTAGTAAATTCCTTTTTCTCATATTTGATTGACTGCTGCCCATCAATTAAATGAACTTCTATCTGCCAACCTTCCAAAGGCAATTGCTCAGAAATGCTTTTAAGCTTAAACGTTAAGGAGCCATCCCAATCATTTTTCAGCGCTCCATATTTAGGAGATATCAGCCTAATTTGTAAACCTTTAGCAGAATGCAGATTACCGCTACTATCGATATAACTTGCATAGAATGCTTCGTCTACAGGAGTATTCGCAGCAATTAGACGTTTAGCAGGATCAAAATAGCTGGCCCAAGTCTGTAATGCTTTTTTCTTAACCTCTTTTTCTGTTTCTTTCGTAGCTTGGTAATCAGGAAGTAACAATGGACGAGGCATACGGTGTTGAACAGGGAGGCTGCCTGAAACGATCGTCGTGGCACATTGACCGAGTTGCTGACGTATCAATTGGTTGCGCACAGCAAACATGACGCCAGAACGGTTACCTACTAGGTTGTGTTGATAATTATGTGAAGTTGGGCTGAATAAGCTAAAAGGCGAT
>NZ_JCACKG010000242.1:0-54399 GCF_059505265.1 Myxacorys chilensis
GTTTATTTCACTGCCTTGCTGATTGAACTTCGCTGAAATGTCAACACAACCTAGAATCTGCAACAATGGATAGTCTGTTTTGCGATCGCACATTAACTCGCTTTGAATCAGTTTTCCTTTCACTGCCAAACGACCTGTCGCCACACTCATGCACGGGCGGGAGTTTTCCACACGCCACATGGAATCGTTGAAACCCCGCGTTTTATGCCAGTTGGTACGCTGGCAAATGTCAAAACCGTAACGCCCGATCAGCTGAAAGCCACGGGCGCACAAATGGTGTTAGCTAACACCTATCACCTCCACTTGCAGCCAGGAGAAGACATTGTAGAACGGGCAGGGGGCTTGCATCGGTTTATGGGCTGGTCGCAGCCAATGCTAACGGACTCTGGAGGCTTTCAGGTGTTCAGTCTAAGCGAGATGAGATCGCTCTCCGATGAAGGGGTCACGTTTCGCTCTCCCCGCGACGGACAAATGATTCATCTCACTCCAGAACGCTCAATTGAGATTCAGAATGCGCTCGGTGCAGATGTGATTATGGCGTTCGATGAGTGTCCACCGCCCGGCGTGGGACGCGAGGCAACTGAGACTGCAACAGAACGTACCTACCAATGGCTAAAACGCTGTATTTCAGCCCATAGCCGATCCGACCAAGCGCTGTTTGGCATTGTTCAAGGGGGCGAATTTTTGGATCTGCGATCGCGGGCGGTTCAGATGCTAAGTGAGTTAGATTTGCCAGGCTATGCGATTGGAGGCGTCAGCGTTGGCGAAGCGCCTGACGTAATTGATCGAGTCGTTCAAGCCACTGCGCCGCTCCTGCCATCCCATAAGCCGCGATATCTAATGGGAGTGGGAACGTATCGAGAAATGGCACGCGCGATCGCAGCAGGAATTGATCTATTTGATTGTGTTATTCCAACTCGCTTGGCGCGGCATGGTGCGGCACTCGTGCAAGGAGAGCGGTGGAATCTGAAAAATGCTAAGTTTCGTGAAGATTTTACTCCCCTCGATCAATCCTGTTCGTGCTACACCTGTCAGACCTTTAGCCGAGCTTATCTTAGTCACCTGCTGCGATCGCAAGAACTTCTCGGCTATACTCTCCTTTCCATTCACAACATTACTGAGCTAATTTCCTTTACTCAACGAATTCGTGCTTCTGTTTTAAACGGCACATTTCACCAAGACTTTACTCCCTGGTTAGTCCCCCTTCAATGAAACCTGCTTACCGTTGACCTATCGATCATGTTAAAATTCATGGCAATTATGAATCTGTGTTGAAGAGGTAAACGAGTCATGGAAGCAGCATTGCTTTTAGCCAAACTGCCCGAAGCGTACTCCATTTTCGATCCCTTGGTAGACGTTCTACCCGTCATTCCCGTCTTCTTTTTGCTGCTGGCGTTTGTTTGGCAAGCCGCGATCGGTTTCAGATAATCTGCATATAAAACCGAATATAGAAAACGAAAGGGGCATAATTAATGCCCCTTTTTTATGGATTGTTTTTGATCCCTTGATTTCATTTGGTAGCAGATTATTTGCGCCCACCGATCGCTTTTTGAAAGGAAGGACGTTCTGCCATTCGTTTGGTGTAATCAACCACGGCAGGATACTCGCTGAGATCCAATTGCAGCATGAGTGGAATGTATGCCAGCAAGGAGCCAACAGCGATATCTGCAACCGTAAAATGGTCGCCGCTAACAAAGTGTTGCCGCTCGAACAATTCGTTCAGTGGGTTCATCAAGCGCGGAAGTTCTCGGTCACGATTAGCCTCAACAAATACGCCAGGCCCTAATGTCGCATTGGCAAAAGTAACCCACTGAGTTGAAATCATTCGTTCTTCAAACGAAGCCTCTCCGTACTTTTCTTCCAGGTAAAGCAAGATTGCGCCCGATTCCCACAGTTTGACCGTACCATCTACAATTCCCGGAACCTTGCCAAACGGGTTGATCTCTCGGTAACTCGGCTGTAGCTGTTCTCCCGCCTGAAGATCTAGCACTACAATCTCATAGGGAACGTTTAACTCTTCTAAATACCACTGCACAATAGACGCGCGGCTCCGCACGCCAGCATAGAGCTTCAACATTCAGTCAAATCCTTCAATGAACTACAGAGTATTTACTACAGAGTTTTGTGCGTGTACTCGTGCTGCTTAACGTTATCTTCTGTTTTCACGATGCGCTGAGAGTTGAGAATCCGTCTGCGCTCAGTTGAAAAATTAAAGTCAGCACGGGACGTGCCTATAGGGATATGCTGCTGTGCAACGGTCTTAGCTTTGTAAGTCCGGGCAGCAGAAGTGGCACGATAGGCAAAGTCATCGCAAAACTGAGCGTCGGTCGGAAAATCAGATGGAAGTTGAGGCGTTTCGCCTGGCAAGACGGCTCCGATCGGGGTTGCGATCGCCAATGAATACGAGGTGGGGATGCCCTTCAGAATCGCTTCGAGTGCCGCAGATGGAATTGGCTCCACTACTTTAACTTCATGGATCTCTCCCTCGTCTTTCAGAAAGCAAGTGGCTAAGCCAAGGACAAGATAATCATCTGCGGAGACATCGGAAATATTGGGATACGAAGTGGCTGCTGTCATAGGATGTTTTGTCGTCAACCAGACTAAACTCTGGTGGGTTTCGTTAGAGCGGAAGGATGCAAATTGCCTCACATTTGTCGCATTTTACCAAGTTCTTCCTGCGCCCATTCGTGATTTGTAACTTAACGTGATTTCTAAAGCCAGCCGTCGTCAGTGGATCGAGGAATGAGCCTAGAAATGCGAACCACAGATGATGGGCTAATTCTAGATTTGCAGACTAGCGATCGCGCCTTGTTCTGCGGAGCAGTCGCCTAAATAATACAGAGACTGATCGAGCAGCTTCAGCCTTTTTCTCTAACTGTTAAGCGTTCAGCAGTTGCGGGAACGTTAAGCTGACGCGAAGCAATATGAAGAAATGACAAAGTTAGTTTAAGGAGTGATCCAACTTTTCTGCAGTGGCGTCTTAGGTTATTGAATATCTCTTGACCAAATCTTCATCTTTCAAGGAAGGTCTGTTTCAGAAATGGAATCGCTCCACCTTGTAGCTAAAGTTCGCGCATAAAATTTCCAAGTAAGTCGTAAGTCTTCTCGTGCTAAGGCATTTCAGCCCAAACTTCTAAAATCTAACTGAAGACATATTCATGATGTAGCGCTTGGGCAGAAAAACTTTGGTTCGTAAGTCTGTAAGGTAAAGGCACACGCTGAGTGAGGATGATATGAACGTTCACAGTTCTCTAAATCGCGCCAATACAACTCATCACCTCCGCCCTGAGACAGTTGGCATAACAAGATCTTTTTCCCCTCGTCGCGGTTCACTTGGAGTAACACGGAGTGTAAAACGCCGCCCTCAGCGTCGTGAAACTACTGAGCGTTCGATGCGAAATCAGGGCGTCTGGCTCGACGCTCATGAGCAGGATCGGCTGTTGCGTCGGCGATCGCTTGAAGAAGCAAAACAAGGAAATTATCCGCTTGCTGTTGAAGGATTGAGCGTTTTGATCGATCGTAATCCTGAAAACGCAACAGACTACAACAATCGCGGCTTGGTGCAGTTTCAGTGGGGTGAGCGAGAAGCGGCGTTAGAAGATTACAATCGAGCGATTCAACTCAACCCAAAACTGGCGAATGCCTACAATAATCGAGCCAATTACTACGCTATCCAAGGACAGCTAGCCGAAGCGATCGCAGATTACGAAATGGCGATCGACCTCGATCCAACCAACGTGCGTGCGTGGCTTAATCAAGGCATCACCTTTCGCGATTTAGAAATGTATTCTCAAGCGATTGAAAACTTTGAACAGGCACTCCACATCAGCGAGCTGCTGACTCGCACCTCGGAGGATGCTTGCGTACTCGATGCTCATATTTACGCCGCACGGGGCAGAACCCATCACATTATCGGTGACTGGAACTATGCGATTGCAGACTATAACCGTGCCCTCGATTGCTTATCTGAACGCGCGTCAGAGCGCCTCTATACTCAAGTGACAAGATGGATAGAAGCGCTGAAGGGCTGATTTTAGCTCAGCCCTTCTCACTTGAAGTGCCTTCTCAACTTGAAATGCCCTTCTTAACTTGAAATGACTGCACTTGACGTTATTGTGCAGGATTCACCTTGCCAATCGTTTGAAGTGCCCCGTCTTCTTTAACCGTCCAGACATCGTAGCTGCCGATCGCATCTCCATTTGCGTCAATATCGACATCGCCGCTTGCGCCTTGGAAGTTGATTTCCTTGCCCTGTCTCAGCAACTCTAGCCCTTTACACACGTCTGTCACTTCTTCGCCGGGTGCATTGGTTACGTCCCGAAGCTTGCTCTTGATGCCTTCTCCAGTATTTGACTTGGCGGCTTGCGCGGCCAACACTAAAATGGCAGCCGCATCCCAAGAGTGAGGAGCATAGGCCGCAAGTGGACGATTTTGCTTCTGTTGCCAAAGTTTAGAGAACTGATCGAGTCCTTTTCCACCAGCTCCGGGAACCGTTCCGATCGCGCCTGCCAAAATTGATTTGCCATCTGAGGTTTTACCAACTTTGTTCACGAAGTCTTGAGAATAGACGCCATCCGTAAATAAAAGCTGGACGCCCTTACTGAGACCTTGCTCAAACGCAGACTTGACAAGCAAACTTCCAGTATCGGCGTACAAGATTGCCGCCACCGCATTTGGTTTCCCTGAAAATGCCGCTGCTGCCTCAGTTTCTAATGTGGTTGCTTTCGGATCGTACCGAGTTGGCTTCGACTGATTGGTGATCGTCCCGCCCAGCTTATCAAATGACTTCACAAATTCCTTCTCAAAGCCCACGCCATAGTCGTTATTGATCACAACTGTACCTGCGGTTTTGAAACCTCTTTCAGCGGCTAATTTTGCTAACGCTTGGGCTTGATAGGTGTCCGGTGGAGCCGTTCTGGCCCAATAACCATCATACTTGCCTTCTTTTGCTTGTTGCGTGAAAACGGGGCTAGTACTACCTGGAGAGATGAGAACAACTTTGTTGCGAACCGCAATTGGTAATGCTGCCGTAGAGACGCTACTGGCAAACGACCCAACTACTCCCGCCACTCGCTCGACTTGGGCGAGGCGAGTCATTCCTTCTGCGCCCGCCGCTGGATCAGTCTGATCATCAACCGCAACCAGAGTGACCGGCTCACCGTTTACACCTCCGCATTGATTGACAGTATCCCTAAGTAGCGGTACGGTTGCCACCATCTGCTGTCCAATGGACGCCAAATCTCCTGTCGATGGCAGTAAGGAGCCAATTTTTAATCCTTTGGTTGTGGTTGCGGCGGTATTAGAACCCGAAGGTGCGCCCCCTTGAGCGGTGGGAGCTTCTGCTTCTTGACAGGCGGCAGTCAATAACCCGGCAGCGAGGGTGACTCCGGCAAGTGCTACTGCGCTACTTAATTTAACCCTGCTCAATCTAACCCGATGTGCCGATGTCAATCTGCTCATGTTAGAGTGCGACTCCGTAGATTTGCTGTAAATGAGCCTCATCTTAAACTAAGAGCAGGCTAATGCGTAATTTGTAGTTTGTAATTTGTAATTGCTTCAGCCAACACTAAGCGATCGCAGATGAAGACGATAACGCTTTTAAGAAGGTTGGAGGGAAGAATACGCCCACCAAAACGTCCGCCGCTACTTCTCACCACGATTGATCTAGCAGAGACTAAACCAACGTTCAATCTCCAACGGTTGCACTCAACAAGTGAAAGCAAACCTTGGTCATTACAAATTATTCAACGGAGAGAGAGGGATTCGAACCCTCGGATAGACCTAAATCCATCAACAGATTAGCAATCTGCCGCTTTCGACCACTCAGCCATCTCTCCAGGTCTAACGAGTCACTATCATAACAGATTTGAGTGACTCGATCTCAATTTTTAGGTGCGGAGTTGAACCTGTTAACGAATCGCGAGACCGATCGCGGCTAAGACCGCTGCGATCGCATAAAACCAACCAACGACTTGCGTTTCTGTCCAGCCACTCAGTTCTAGATGATTGTGAAACGGAGACATTCTAAAAAAGCGTTTTCCAACCCCAGCGCTATTTTTCGTGGCTTTGAAGTAGCTCACTTGAATAATCACAGAGATGGTTTCCCAGAAGAAAAGGCCACTTAGGATCAGCAGTGAAAACAGCGAATTACTAAGCAGTCCCACGGCTGCTAAGCCCCCGCCAAGTGCCAGTGAGCCAGTATCTCCCATAAACACGCGAGCGGGATTCCGATTATGAACTAAAAATCCTAGACAACTGCCGCTCATGCAGGCGCAGAAAATCATTAGGTCAGAATTGGTGGGAGCAACGATCGCGCCAATTCCCAAGAATGCGATCGCAACGGTTCCTCCTGCCAGTCCGTCCATGCCGTCCGTTAGATTCGTGGCATTACTTTCTGCGACCAACACAAAGCACGCCAGCAGTGCAAACAAGCTTCCCAGTGGCAGCATAATTCCCAATGGCAACGCTAAGGTTGTGAGCGTCGGGTGCGTCATGATTAACCAGAGGCAAAACGCGATCGCAAATCCGATCTGCAATCCCAGCTTCATGCGTGGAGAAATGCCTTTATTCGATTTCTGACGAATGATTTGCCAGTCGTCTACAAAGCCGATTCCCGCATAACCAAGCGTTAGCAGAGAAACGGCCATTGCATCGCTCGAAAAGCCGGTTAATACCAACGCAATCAGGAGGGCAACGGGAACAAAAAAGGCTCCGCCCATCGTCGGAGTACCAGCCTTTTTCAGGTGAGATTGCGGACCATCTTCTCGAATAATTTGTCCTGCCTTCAGTGCCTTTAGAAAGGGAACCGCCCAAAACCCAACTCCGGCGCTCGCTAACCCACTAATCCAAAGCGGCGTCGTTAGCGAAATCGCCTCACTCCAAGCCCGCCCACCAACTCGATCTAAAATCAAGGCAGCGATCGTCATGCCAACACTCAGGATCAGAAACAAAAGGGTTCCTGAGAGACTAACCGATCGATTGCTAAATAGCTTCGCATCCACAAGCTTCTACTTCACTCCGCACAGTAACACCACAACACCTGAGAAGCCAACTTCGGAAAAAGAGCAAAAATTCTGACTTTAGTAGGGGTTAGAGCTTTAATCTGCTCACCCCCAAACTAATTTCGTTAATCTTCTAAATCGAAGTCATCGTCGTCATCATCGTCAATCGTATTGTCATCGCCTGCCATCAACGCATTGATTTCCTCTTCTTCTTCAAGGTAATCAACGTCTGAAGTATCTCGTGCGAGCAGACGACCTGAACTTTCCAGCCAGTCGAGAATTGATGCTTCTCGCCCAATTGGAATGATTCCCGCGCGCACATCGCGGGGTTCTTGACGTAAAGAGGGATTATGAACCATAAGTAAAGAAATGTTCCAGAGTCGGATCGTTACAACACAGATACTTCAGATTCTAGATCGAATGAAACACCCAGAGTGTACCACCGCGTCAGGAATTTGGTTCACGCAACATCGCATATTTGTTAGGAAAATGTCAAGATTTTTTTGCAGCCTAAATAATTGATTGCGGTTGCTTCGGAACTGCGAAGGGGAATCGCACCCGTTAAGGGGGTTAAAAAAGGTGTCAATCGGCACTCGGCTCTAAAGGCCAACCATTACTATTCTGCTGAGGGGGTAATTCTGTTTACACAAGGAGGAACCCATGATCGGGAAAGCTACATTACTAGAAGCGATCGCAGGCAAAAATCGAGGCTTGCTCACGACCGATGCGGATCGTCAGGGCGTCTTGGCCGCGATCGCTCAACTCGAAGATCGGAATCCAACGCCGCGCCCTGTGGAAGCAACGGCATTGCTCGAAGGAGATTGGCGGCTGATTTACACGACCAGTAGCGGAATTTTGGGTATCGATCGCGTTCCCCTCGTGCAGCTTGGGCAGGTCTATCAATCGATTCGGGTTGCCGATGCGAAAGTCTACAACATTGCTGAATTAGTCGGCGTCCCTTTTTTAGAAGGAATTGTCAGCGTGGCGGCTCGGTTTAAGCCCGTGTCAGAACGGCGCGTCGAGGTGAAATTTGAGCGCTCGATTGTTGGACTTCAGCGATTAATAGACTATCGATCGCCCGCCTCTTTTATTGAACAAATTGAAGCGAGACGAAAATTTGCCGCGATCGATGTCAGCATCGAAAATCGTGACCAACAGGGCTGGCTCGACATTACCTATCTCGACGAAGATTTACGTATCGGACGCGGCAACGAAGGAAGTGTGTTCGTCTTAACCAAAGGATGAACACTAAAATATGAACATTGAAATGAAGCTGATTCGTGGCTAACTCTTTACATCTATGCGGCTCTCTCAAGGTCAGTTGAATCTGCTTGAAGTTTGTCCTCGCAAGTTTCAGCACACCTATTTAGAACAACTCGGCTCTCCGACCGATCTTGAGCAGCAAGAGCGATTGTTAGCAGGGAGCCGCTTTCACTTATTAATGCAGCAGTGGGAGATGGGACTGCCGATTGACCCGCTGCTGAGAGAAGACGAGCAGTTGCGACGCTGGTTTGGGGCATTTATTGAAGCGGAGCCAAAAATTTTAGGTACGATTGCCTCGCAAACGGGTGACAGCGCTTACCGTCAAAGTGAACACCTCCGCACGCTCGCCGTCGAAGGGCATCTCCTTACCGTCATTTATGATCTATTGATTCTGTCTCCTACCCAAGCTCAAATTCTTGACTGGAAAACCTACCCCAAACCAGGGCGCTCAGATCGATTGTCGCAAAATTGGCAATCTCGCCTCTACCCCTTTGTTCTTGCCGAAACGAGCCAATATACACCTGACCAAATTTCAATGATCTACTGGTTCTTTCAGGCCAAGGGAGAAGCGACCGAACCGCAAAGCCTGACCCTCAAGTACGATCGCACGAAACACGAGCAGACTTGGCAAACCTTAACCCAGCTTCTCAAGCAGTTAACCGAATGGCTCCATCGCTACGAAATGGGGGAGCCGTTTCCTCAAGTCTCCCAAGCGGTGGGAGAGTGCGATCGCTGTAGTTTTGCCGTGCGGTGTCAGCGACAAGATGTGGTGATTCCAAGTGTGAGCGCGATCGCCGAAATTCCTCTGTAAGTTCTCTGTGACACCATAGAAGCATCAGGCTAATTTTACTCAGCCACGGTTTACCGTCCTGATGACTTACATTTTTATGAGTATTGAAGACAGTTTTGACAATGAGCGTTCTGACTCTGGGCTAACGGTTCGGGAGATGGAGATTGACGATCTCGCGGGAGTATTTCATCTGGGTGAATTGCTCTTTACCAGTGACTTATATCCCTACATTTACCGCACTTGGGACGAGTGGGAAGTGATTGGCTCTTACAATACCGAGCCAGATTACTGTTTAGTTGCCGAGGTAGACGAACAGCTTGCAGGCTTTATCTTGGGCACGATTATTAGCAAAGGGGCGTTGGTCTACGGCTACATCACCTGGCTTGGCGTTTCTCCTAGCTTTCAGCGGCGCGGCGTTGCTGATCAGCTTGTAGACCGCTTGGTTGAACGATTGATTAACGATGGAGCGCGGTTCATGATGGCAGATACTGACCCTGAAAATGCGCCCGCCGTTAAATTTTTCGATCGTAAGGGCTTTCACGATGCCCGCCGCCATATTTTCTTGTCGATGGATTTAAGTCAGCATGAATATTACGGAAAACTGATCGCCTACGAGCGCGAGAAAGCCGATCGCAAGGTCTGGAAGCGTCCTCGTTTGCGTCCAACTCCAAAAAAGTGATCTCAGGTTATGGTACAGAAATACTTCTACTCTTTGCAGATATGCCTGAGCAATCCTTTCAGTGGCAAGTTGAATCAACGATCGCACTTCCAGAAAAGTTTGTTCAAGCGGTTCGGCGGTGCGCTCCAGAAGTAGACGGACGTTATATTACTCAGCTTTTGTGGCAACGCGGCATTCGAGATGAAGCTGTGATCGCACCCTATCTGCACGTCGATCACTATCAGCCTCAATCTCCATTTGAATTTGGGCAGGAAATGGAGTGGGCCACAAAACGCCTGACCAGAGCTTACGAGATTGGCGAAATAGTCGGGATTTGGGGCGATTTCGACGCCGATGGTGTCACCGCAACCTCAGTGCTTTGGGATGGACTAGGACAGTTTTTTCCTAAACATCATCAGCTTTTCTACTACATTCCCAATCGCTTAACCGAGTCTCATGGCTTGTCCCGTCAAGGACTCGACCAACTGAAAGCGCAAGGCTGTCAGCTCATTGTGACGTGTGATACGGGCAGTACGAATCTGGATGAAATTCAGTACGCTCAACGGTTAGGAATTGATGTGATTGTTACGGATCACCATACGTTGCCTAGCGATCGCCCACCCGTGATTGCGATCGTTAATCCGCGCTATCTTGCACCCGAGCATCCGCTAGCAACGCTTTCAGGCGTTGCCGTTGCCTACAAACTAGTCGAAGCACTGTACCAGAAGCTTCCAGACGTTGCAGAGCGATCTCTAGAAGAATTGTTAGATCTCGTTGCGATTGGGCTAATTGCAGATCTAGTTGAACTGAAAGGTGATTGCCGATACCTCGCCCAGCGCGGCATTCAGCAACTCCAAAAGCAATCTAACCCCAAGACGATGACTCGTCCGGGCATTGCTCGACTATTAGAATTTTGCAAGCGATCGGGCGATCGGCCCACCGATATTTCGTTTGGTTTAGGTCCGCGAATCAATGCTGTGAGCCGAATTCAAGGTGATGCTGGATTTTGCGTCGAGTTGCTTACAAGTCAAGATGCTCAACGGTGTCGAGACCTAGCAGAAGAAACAGAACTTGCCAATTCGCGTCGCAAAGCCTTGCAAAAAGATGTGACTCAGCACGTCCAAGCAAAACTATCACAGCTAGATCTCTCAACAACCAGTGTGATTGTTCTTTGGGATGAGCAATGGAGTCCAGGCGTTTTGGGTCTTGTTGCAGGTCAAATTGCTCAAGAATATGGTCGTCCGGCCATTTTGCTCAGCACGCCAAGTGAGCCAGCCGTGCCATCTACACCTCAACTTGCAAGGGGGTCTGCCCGCTCTATTAATCAAGTCGATCTCTATCAACTCGTCAAATATCAAGAACACTTACTCCATCGCTTTGGCGGTCATCCCTTCGCGGCTGGACTCAGCATCTCGGTTGATAATTTACCCTTATTTAAAGCGGCGATCAATCAACGCCTGCTGCAACAGGGCATCATCGCGTCGCCTATGCTTCGCGCCGATCTCTGCGTCACGGTTGCAGAGCTTGGACTAGAGCTATACAAAGAATTGCGCCTGATCGAACCTTGTGGAATGGGCAACCCGATTCCTCGATTGCTGATTCAAAACTGTTGGCTAGAAGCAGACAAAAACCGCAAAATTCAAGACTTACGGGGACGAAAAGTTGAATACATTCGTACCTCTTTTACCCTTTGGGATAACTCGGCAACAACCGGATTTCCCGGGCTTTGGTGGGGGCACTATGCTAATGAAATTCCTCTAGGTCGCTGTGACGCGATCGTCGAACTGGAAAATAACACCTATCACAAACGCTACGAAGTTCGTCTCATTGCCTTACGTCCCTGCTCAGATGCTGTCACTCAAACGACTCGCCTCGACTGGATTCTCGACTGGCGCACTCAATCCTCTTCTAGTGATGTTAAACCGCTTCAAGTCCAAACCTGTCCAACTAGCTGGCAGGAGCTGCAAGTATGGTTTCGGCGAGCGGCACGAGAAGAAAGGCTGTTAGCGATCGCTTACTCTGCTCCAACCCTTACTCCTCCGCAAGACACGTGGCAAACTCTGATCGGCATTGCTAAATACTTAAGCCGCACTGAGCAAACTGCCACTCGCCGACAACTCTACGATCGCTTAGAAATTGGTGATTTGCCTCTAAAAATGGGCTTTCAAGCGTTAGAACTGCTTGGCTTCAGCGTCTCCTATACCGAACAAGGCTTTAGCATCGTTTGGGCAGAAAAAAAGCCTCAAGCCGAAGCAAGAGGCAGGGTTGAGCAATTTCTAGATGCAGTGCGCGAAGAACAATTCCGCCGCCAGTATTTTTATCAAGTGCCGCTCGCCACGATTAAAGCCGTCGCGATTCAAACGCTAAATGGATAAGCTCCTCTATCCCGCTTTACGTAAAAATCCAGTTGGCAGCGACTCCATGAACCCTCGACGTGTGACAACCCATTCTGTATTGCCTGCAAAATGATCGTAAATTGCAGTAATGGCAATCACGCTCTTTAACACACAGTAGAACGGAATGAATAGGCAGAACGCTAGATAATTCTTGCGGGGCTGATGTACGAGGTCGGTTCGCACCAGCCAAGCGGCTAAAGTTTGGATCGGACCACTCAGCAACGTCAGTGCAGTGGTCGCCCAGAAATACTCTGGTGCAACTTCAGGGGCTGTTGTGCCTGTCAAGGTCAGGCTGATCATCATTGGAAACATCTGGAGTGCAACAAAGTGAAACCCTGCACTGTAGACCAACAGCAGCGACCAGTAGAGTTTTTGCCAGTGGTCAAGCTTTGTTGAAAGCAGCAGCGAAAACTGGTGTCTCAAAGTCACCTCTAGCCAGCCTTGCGCCCACCGCTTTCGTTGGAACCAGAACGATCGCAGATCAACCGGAGCCAATTCTGTCGTTAGAATTGTTGGATCGTGAACAATGTTGTAGCCGCTAAGCAGCGTTCTGAGCGATGCATCGATATCTTCCGTCAACATCGTCGATGAAAACCGCATCCGCTTCAGGACTGATGTCCTCCAATAGCCGTTAGAGCCACAGAACATGCCAGTGTCAGCCAGAAGCGACTTAGCCGGGTGACTGACTCCATACATGCACTCAAACTCAACCGCAATCATGCTCGTCATAAAATTCACATCATGATTGCGAATCACATTCCGGCCTTGAACGACAGAATAGCGATAGCTCTCTAACCAACGCCATGCTCGATCGAAGCAGTCTGCATTGGGGTAATGATCAGCGTCTAAAATACCCGTGATTTCTCCAGTCACCACTTCTAATGCAGCGTTCACATTCTCTGCTTTAGAGTGGCTGTCTTCGACACACAGGAGCTTCAAATCGGGATAACGCTCGGCGAGCTTTTCTAATTCATCCTCGATCGCCAGTCGCTCCGGTCGGTTGTATGCCAAAATCACTTCTAGTCCATCCTTTGGTCGATTAAGCGTCGTCAGAATGTACTTCAGAGTGCTGAGAATAATATGCTGTTCGTTCGGCAGATACGCCGCCACAATGAGTGAGCTTCTGGGTGTTCCACTTTGTAGTTCTGGAACTTCCCTGCGATCGCTGTCGTAGGTGCGCGGCGTCCGTAAAAATCGTTGAATCCAGCCAAACTTTGGTTTACGCAGTGCCTTAGACCCAGATTTTTTATATCCGTAAGTGAGCGCTGTAGAAACCGCTTCCCCCATCACCACCAGCGAAGTGACAAAGTACAACACCGGAATCACAACGTGCATCGGCAGCAGATTCCCACCGCCACTGAGCACGTAGTAGTACAGGACTGTAGGTAAGCCGATCACGACAAGGTGAGTCAAAATAATCTTGTCAAGAATCGGACCAAAGACGGTAATGGGGGTGCGCGGCAGTCCTTTTCGCATAGCTACTTGTTAAAAAATTAAAGGGTCCTTCATAGATAGAAACCATGTGTAACAAGTCTTGTCAAATCTTTATGGACAGTTGAGTTGGCTGGAAGGCTCAGCCAAAATCACTGAAACTGCAACACACCCTAGCTTTGACGCTGTAGGTAAGATTGCTCAAAAGATATAACAAGGTTTGTTAAGATTTCTCTACCAAAAGGAAGAAACGTCACGGTTTTTCACTAAATGAAATCTTCATCTTCGTCCCGAATCATTACGGAAACTTGACAAAAATTTTGGCTCCGCAGCGAGAGAGTTTCGCCACAGAGCCAGATTATTTTGCTACAAGGTTAAAAAATGCTGATACGTACCAAGTATGATTCACTAATTCTGGATTAGCCTTCTGCCTCAATGTCCACTAGCTGAATGTCAAACGTCAAGTCTTCTCCGGCCAACGGATGATTTGCATCCAGCGTAATGTCTGCCTCTGAAACTTCCGTCACAACGACTGGGATTGGCTGTCCAGTCGGCTGCTGAATTTGAAGCTGCTGACCAATTTCTGGCTCTAAATCTCCTGGCATCTGAGCGCGATCGACAATCACGACCATATCTTCGCGATGAGGACCATAAGCTTGCTCGACGGGAATAAGTTCCGTCTTTGAATCGCCCGGACTCATGCCTACTACCGCCTGCTCAAATCCAGGAATAATTTGTCCAGAGCCAATTGTAAATTCTAAGGGAGAGCCATCGGTGGAAGAATCAAAAACGGTTCCATCGTCAAGCTTGCCCGTATAGTGGACTTTGACCATATCTCCAAGCTTTGCCTGAGCCATAAGCGCAGTTCTCCTAGGGTTGATTTCATCCTTTTCACTCTAGCGGGAATGGTCGGAAACAGTTTACTTCTAAATATTCATGTAATCTTCTAAATTTTCATGCAGCAAGCCGATGTGATTGTGATTGGAAGCGGCATTGGTGGTTTGGTGGCAGGGGCACTCCTCGCTCGCTACGGCAAACAAGTTCTCCTCTGTGAAAGCCATACGATCGCGGGTGGAGCCGTCCACGGATTCTCGCGCCAAGGATTTCACTTCGATTCGGGCGCATCGTTCTACTGCGGGCTTTCTGACCCAAATTCGCTCAATCCTCTGCGACAAGTTTTAGCCGTTTTGGGAGAAACCATTCCTGCGATTCCCTACGATCCGTTTGGACATTATCATTTTCCTGACGCTACGCTGCCGATCTATGGCGACTCCGAAAAATATCGAGCGGCGATCGCAGCCATAACTCCTCAAGGCGCAACAGAATTTGCTCAACTAGAAAAACGCTTCTTGCGCCTATATGAGGGCTTACGCGCTATTCCTACTCTGGCACTGCGATCGGATCTCAACCTCATTCCCACGCTGATCCGCTACTTTCCATCGTTGCTAAAGCTGTTGCCAAACCTGGGTTTGATTCAAAGCTCGGTCGGGGCGTTGGTGGATCAAACGATTCGTGATCCGTGGGTACGGCGGTTAATTGATTTGGAGTGTTTTCTTTTATCAGGATTAAAAGCTCACGGGACGATCGCCCCGGAAGTTGCATTTATGTTTGGAGAGCGATCGCGATCTGTCATTGACTATCCGGTTGGAGGTAGTACTGCGATCGTGGATGCCTTGATCCGAGGCTTCAAGAAATGGGGCGGACAGCTTCGCTTGGGAACGCATGTCGAGCAAATATTGGTGGAATCAAGCACCGTGAAAGGTGTTCGACTGCGAAATGGGGAAACCCTAAGTGCCCCGATCGTCATCTCCAATGCCACTATTTGGGACACCTATACCCATCTGCTACGACCATCTGATGTTCCTACTGCCTACCGTCAATCCGCGCTAGCAACTCCCACGGTCGATAGCTTTATGCACTTACATCTAGGCATTCGAGCCGACGGATTAGAGGCGTTGACTGGGCATCATGTCGTCGTGCACGATGCTGATCAAGACATCGCTGAGCCGGGGAACACCTGCATGATTTCTATTCCTTCAGTGTGGGATAAAAGCCTTGCGCCTGTAGGCCATCATGGAGTTCATGCCTATACCCTCGAACCTTATGAAGGCTGGATGCGCGACGAGCAGTACGAGATGAAGAAACGAACGCGATCGCACTCCCTCTTTCGCGCCTTGGAGCGAGTCATTCCAGATATCAGGCAACGGATTGTGCTAGAACTCATGGGCACGCCATTAACTCATGCTCGGTATCTGCGTCGTCATCAAGGCACTTATGGAGCCGCTATTGCTGCCGGAGCAGGACTGTTCCCCAGTTGCCACACTCCAATTTCAGGACTCTATCGCGTTGGTGACAGTACGACTCCCGGCATCGGAGTTCCTGCCGTCGCCGCTTCTGGAATTCTCTGTGCCAATACGCTAGTTCATCCCAAACAGACTTTAGAACTGCTAAAACTTCTCTAAAATTCATGTTCCAGGTTCTTCACTATCGAGGCGAAATTGCGGCTCTTAGCGCTGCCTTCATTTGGGCCTGTGCCTCGCTGGTTTACACCGGAGTCGGACAGCAAATCTCGCCTCTAGCGCTCAATTTGACGAAAGGATGGATTGCGATCGCGATGCTCGGTTTCACTCTATTTGCAATCGGCCAACCTGTGCCACTGATCCATGTCAAAAGCGCCATGCTGCTGTTGCTTAGTGGTGCGATCGGCATCGGATTTGGCGATACGGCTTATTTCAATGCACTCAACTCGATTGGCGCGCGACGTACTCTCCTATTTGAAACCCTCGCGCCTGCGATCGCTGCCCTTTTAGCGCTGGTTTTTTTACAAGAAAGACTCTCATCACAATCCTGGTTCGGAATTGTGATGATTTTAACAGGAGTAATTTGGGTTGTTCTTGAGCGCCTTCCTGAATCAACAGAACCGTCTTATCAAATCAGGCGCGGTGCTTTATTTGGGTTGCTTGCTGCTGTAGGACAAGCGATTGGTGCTGTCCTCTCTCGATTTGCCTTTATCGACTCTGATGTTGACCCATTGTGGAGTACGTTAATTCGCTTAATTGGCGGAACAATAGTGCTATTGATTTGGGGTGTGGCACAAAAGCAGTCTCATGAAATCGTTAAACCATTGCGCTCTCAAAGCCTCTTTTTCGTTGTTGCTGGAACTGCTTTCGTTAGCACCTATTTGGGAGTTTGGCTCCAGCAAATCTCGCTTAAATTTGCTCCTACTGGAGTCGCTCAAGCCCTCACCAGCACCAGCCCGTTGTTCGTTATTCCGCTCACTCGAATGTTGGGCGATCGCGTTAGTATTCGATCAGTGATTGGTGTCTTGATTGCTTTAGCAGGTGTGAGTTTATTGTTTAGCAGAGCGTAACTTACAAAACTACAGCTATTACGTTCTGTACGAAGAGTAATAAAACAAACAAAAAAAGACTTAGTATATTCACGTGCTTTTGCAACTCCCCGTCTCATGCTTCGGTATTTATGCCAATGAGAAAGACCTGAATAACCTAGTATTTTGTACATCAAGGCGAATTAGCTAAATGCCTCTCACAAAAGCTTCGGATCGAACGTTGGACTTTCATTGAGATGTTGGTTATGCAGACCCTGTTCCTACTCCCGGTTGGCTTTTATCTTCTAGTAATGCCGATTTTGTTTTCCGCTTGGATGGCTTTCTTCCGCCGCGATGAAGAAATGTCTGATGAAGAAAGAAAAACATCTTGGTTTGTCATTGCGATCGCAACAATGCTTTGGCCTATTGTGCTTCCCTTCGCTTACTTAGAACTTTTAGGCAAGCTCAAGCGCTCCACAAAAACGGCACGTCTCTACCAACGTATGCTTGAGACAACTAATGCTCAGCAAGCAGCTTAGGACAAAGCTTTCAGTAAGCTAACCCCGTTTTTCTAGCTTGTAAGAATCTATCTGTGAAAAATATTAAGAATTTTCTATCAGTAGTCTTTTCTAGACTAAAAAGTAGCGTAGACGACTACTTAATTTTTATTTATGAAAAATCACAGTTTATAAAGAACCGCAGAGTTGGAATGCACTGATATACTAGTTTAGGGTGACTTATCAGTTGAGCAAATTCATGATCTGGAGTGGTTTTGTTTTGCAGATAGCAGTTCTCACACCTTGACCTGTAATAAGTTGGTTATTAGCGGATTTAGAATCAAATTGCCGAGCTTAAATTCTGGCACATCTTCTTAATTCTTAAATCTGATACATTCTCATAGTGGAATGTCTTAGCGTCAATTTCTCAGTTTCTTTGTGGGTAGCCTAATCTGAATCGAGCAATGGGGTAAAGCTCCAAGTTCAAATTCAAGCGGAGGAACCAATTTTTCTGGGGCGAATTTTAAGCGTTTTGAGGTTTAGGTCAAACTTCTCTGCGTTTGAGAGAGACACCTTCCAGTCTTAGCCCGTCAGCTAACTCCGTCGGCAATGGGAGGAGTGCCCAAGACTTGTACTGCCCAGTGCAGTAGTCGTTGTGGTCTCCTGGGAGTGACAGGTGTCAGCTTATAGTGACACCGGTAGCTTGGCCCGACCCACCTCTCGCACACCGTCGTTAGGAGAGGTTTGTTATCGTGAATATTTTGTCAATGCTGGCACGGCTTCAGGACACGCTGGGTTGCACTGATTTGGTCAACCAGATGTTGCTCTTGCCGCAAGCAAAATCGCCTGTAGGTTCCCACAACGCTTCAAGCTCAGAAATTAATCTAGTTGTTGGTTATTCTCACTCGCCTCGCAGTCAGACGGCGCTGGATCTGACCTTATGGATTGCTCATCAAACCCGCTTAGCTACGGGGAAACAAGTGACTGTACAAGTGGTCTACGTGATCGACGAATGGATGCAAAGACTGGCAGATTTGCAGCCTAGCCGACCCTACTGCGACTTAGAGCGCTCTGTAGGAGGACACAGCGCGACTGGTGGAACTGCCATTGCTGAATGTCGAGAGGTAGACTTACAATCGGCTCCAGCAAGTATGGCGGAGGTGTTTGAGCAAGCCGATCGCATTCTTTGGCATGCGCGTTGTCTTGCAGAAGAGTGGCGAGGTTCTCTCAAAACTCATTTGCGATTTGGCTCCGTTGCTGAAGAGCTAAAAGCGGTTGTCGAGTCTGAGTCAGCCTCGCTGATGATCTTGGGCTGTGAGTCTAAACACCATTCATTGGTCAAGCAACTGCGTCGACTCCCATGCCCGGTGCTAGGAATTCCATCGAATGTAGAAGACCCCTAAGAACATTAAGTCATCGCTTCTACGTTTTTTCTGCTCTTCTAAGAGAGGTTCTAAAAACTCTTCAAATCTCCTAACTTCTGGAAGTTTAAGGTCTATCTTTTCTAGAAGTTAGGAGATTAGGGGGCGAATGCCAACAAATCAAAAATGAGACTTCTTGCAGAAATACTCAGGAACTTCACAGGGTAGAAAGAATAAGTGCGAGAGAATGTCTAACTCCCTCTAGCGCTCTAAATTACGTTGTATATCAGACGCTTTGATTTCCATCACGTACAGCTTCTTGCTCTCTGGTTCCATGCCATAGAATAGGGGGGCATTTTTCATAAATCGTAATTCTTTAAGCAAAGTGGCTGATATTCTGACTCAGCTTAGTAAGGGACAGTTGCTGATCGTCAATAGTCGTAGACGAAACGGCTTAATCTTATATAAGCGCTTTCATGCTGAGTTCGCCGGACCTGGAGCCGCTGTCGGTAGTTTCTTTGATTTAGATTGTGAACGAGTGTTACCCATAGGTGATTTGGCGTTGGTCTGCCCAAAATCCCCTGAGGAGCGCCAAAAGGCATATTTAATTCGTCGGCAGTGGATTCGATTGACTCAACAGTTGACTGACAATCCATTACCAACTCAGCGAGCGCAAATGATTCTGAATCAGTTTGAAAATTATTTTGGCGCAGAAATAGTAGCTCAAGTGCCAGATGATGCCTTCGCGCTTCTCGTTGGGGTGTTACCTCAGACGATTGAACTGATTCGTCGAAACTCCCAAACGTCTTAAATATAAGCGGCGCAGGCTAGAGCATTTCGACTAGAGCTTGTTTCATTCGATTGCAGGTGCGCTGATTTTCGTCTGGAGTTCCTACGGTAAGCCGCAACCCACCACCCGTGTGCCGAATCAGGGTGCCTTGCTGTTTGAGCGATCGATAGATTGCTTCGAGTTTAGAGTTAGCCTCATCCGCATTCTGCAACCGAATATGAATGAAGTTGGCATCACTATTCCAGAGGCGAAGCTGTTCGTGTTTTGAAAGTTCTGCAATCAGTTTGCGACGTTCTATTAGCAAAACATCCACGATCGCGAGGAGATGCTGCCGTTCCGATAGGGCAAATTGTGCAGCGGCGATCGTAAAGCTTGGCAAGTTATAGGGCAATCGGACGTTCTCTAGTGTGGTGATTAAATCGGGATGAGCGATCGCATAACCGACTCGATGTGCCGCTAAGCGAAATGCCTTTGAGAATGTCCGTAACACGACCCAGTTGGGATGCTGTACCAGTTCATCTGCTAATGTTGTCTGGCTAAATTCAAAATAAGCTTCATCAATGACAATCAAGATGTGTTGAGGAAGGCTCCTTAGCCAAGTAATTTCAGCTTCAGTTAAAGCGTTTCCAGTGGGCGAGTTGGGATGCACCACAAATACAACTCGAATCGGTGGCTGTTGAGTATCGGTGATGGCGGCTTGTGCGGCGGTCAAATCCATCTCGAAGGTGTCAGGCGATCGCACGATCGTAACCACTAGAATTCCTAATGTCTTCGCCAAAATGTCATACATCGAGAATGTAGGATTTGCGACGAGAATAGAGCCTTCTCCGTTGAGGCACGTTGCAATCAACAGAGAGCGAATCAATTCATCAGAACCGTTGCCAACGGAGATATTTGCAGCCACAAAGTTGGCGTTAGAGGAGTCTGTTGCGTAAGCTGCGATCGCCTCCTTTAAGGCAAGATAACCTCCGTCGGGATAACGATTCGATTCGATCTGTTGTTGCCATGTCCAGGCCAATTTTTCCTTCAGTTCTTCGGGCAGATCGTAAGGGTTCTCGTTCACATCTAAGCGATCGAGATGCACGGTTGAATTATCAGTATGGTGAGTACTGTAAGAGGTGAGCTGGGCTAAATCTGACCGAATAAACTGGAGCATGGCAGAAACGATAGGTTTTGAGTGAGAAGGGTCGCCTTGATGTGCAACCCACAAATTTTGCCATCAGGAACGTTGTCTTTGCGCCCTTGAGACTTAATTGAGACTTAAGAAACAGCGCATCCAAAGCTCTGATCTTTAGTGATGTTGTAGACCCGCTGATCAGCTTCAGTGACGTGTTGTAAAGACGCGATTAATCGCGTCTTTACAAGGCAATGCAACCAACCACAGGTTTACAACACTAGGCGGGATAGATTCGCAAACGGCGATTTGGCTCCTCACCAAAGCTGTTCGATTTTAGACGATAGTGTTCGACCAACTCATGCTGCATCTTGCGAACCATTGCCGATCGCGGCAACAACTCAACAGGTTGTCCTTTCGGAATGACAATCTGTTCAACCGCTAATCTTGCTTCTTCTAACGCTTCGATTTCGTCAGTGCTATCGCCGCGTACGAGTAAATCTAATTCTGCATCGGTGGGCACTCCTAAATCATCTATGTTGAGTGCATGACGCAAGGAAAGAGCAATTTGAGGAACGCTATTCGATTTGACCGTGTGAATCGGAATCTGTCGTGTTTGAGCGAGATGCCGAAGCTTGGAGTGATTTTTGACGTGCGATCGCAGGGCCAGCACGGTGTCAGCATCCTCAATGTTTTTGGTCAAAACAATTGGTAAGTTCAGCGTCCGGATCACCTGATCGAGGTTTTGCCGACTCACCCCATAAGGGTAAACATGCAAGGGCAATTCTTCCCCGTTGGGACCTGGGAAGTAGCGCTGTTCAGTTGCGCTTTGATAGGGAGCAGCGCTTCCGTCGGGGCTACGCATGGCGCTAAACGGATCAGACTGCTTGTCTAAGGATTCGTCAAGCAGTTGCTCAAAGGCTTGCTGTTCGGGCGAAAGCGGCGCTCTGCTTTGGCTAGAAACAGCTTTCATGCGACCCGAAGATCGCCATCCTCGGCTCTGTGGCGCTGCAAACTGGCTCGATTCTTGAGAGGGAAACCCTCCATGAACCACGTTAGATCGCAACTCACTGCGAGACCCTAGCCGCGCCGTTGCCTGTTCACTAACGGGTTCATGGCTAACAACCACTTTGCCCGTTTCATCAACTGTCCTGACTTGAGGATTGGGAACTCGCCCTCGCAACACGCTATCGACGGTTTCAGCGACCTGTTCGTGAACCACCCACTTTTCTCGTTCTAGCATTTCCACCGCAATATCAAACGTCGGTGGCGCTTTGCGCTCTAAAACGCTTTTTTGAGTTCCGCGCCGTCTTGCTTCATCGTCTCCCAAGGTGACAGATTGAATCCCACCAATGAGATCAGATAGCGTTGGATTTTTGATCAAATTTGCTAATTGGTTGCCGTGGGCGGTTCCCACAAGCTGGACGCCCCGTTCTGCGATCGTTCGGGCGGCTAAGGCTTCTAATTCCGTTCCAATCTCATCAATGACGATGACTTCAGGCATGTGGTTTTCCACGGCCTCAATCATGACCTGATGCTGCAACTCAGGACGGGCAACTTGCATCCGTCTCGCTCGCCCGATCGCAGGATGCGGCACATCCCCGTCTCCTGCAATCTCGTTAGACGTGTCGATGATAACGACGCGCTTATCCAACTCGTCTGCCAACACCCGAGCGATTTCTCTTAATGCCGTCGTTTTGCCGACACCCGGACGACCCAGCATCAAAATCGAGCGACCGCTTTCTACCAAGTCGCGAATCATGCCAATTGTTCCGAAGATAGCTCGACCCACGCGACAGGTTAAACCAATTACATCGCCACGTCGATTCCGAATGGCGCTAATCCGGTGCAAGGTGCGCTCAATCCCGGCCCGGTTGTCTCCTCCAAAATCGCCAACTTTGGTGATGCTTTCATTTAACTCGTCTTGAGTGATTGGATCTTCCGACAGGTACTCTGCTTTGCCTGGAAATCGAGCTTCAGGACGCCGTCCTAAATCCATGACGACTTCAACTAAACTGTCTCGCTGCGGATGTTGATTTAAACGATCGCGCAGAGCATTCGGCAAAATATCCAATAATTTCGTTAAGTCGTCGGTCACTTGCATTCTTTTAGGTGAGGAGATAAGTCCGGTGTGACGGTCGTTCTGGTCGTAGTCAGAATCGGGGACTGAGGAAACGTTGATCTCGCTGGGTTGCACCATAAGTTGTTCAACAAGCTCCAAAAAGAACGGGGAACGGAAGTCCTTGAGGGTAGGGTACGGGATCGCCATTTAGCACTGGTGTATGCTAAATCACTTGTATCAACGGATTGGAGAAGAATAGACCTGGGAAGGTTTGATTTGGCTGACGAGTGCATCCGCGATCGCAACGGCTTGCCATAGTAAAGCGGGAGTTGTCTCGATGCGAACGGGGAATTGTGAGTCAGAAGGCGTTCTCATCGCATTTGGTGGTAACGTTGATGGCTGCATTTCCAGTACCTCAAGCTGATTCAGAATGGGTAAAAGTAGACTCCGGGCATAACTTCCATAGGCAATCCCTGCAATAGATTTAGATACAAAAGTACTATTTCTATTGTGCAACAAATTTAACGTTTCTAGCTTGGGAACAGTCGATTGATTCGTTCCTCCTGCCAGTTGCACATACCCTGGAAGATTCGCGGCAAGAACTTTCTGACCAAGTTTTAAGCAAGCTCTTGTAGCTCCGTCGCCAATATCGCCGCTCATCGGTCGTCCATCGGTTTGCCAAATCAAAGCGCAGGGCAGGGGCGATATCAAATCGTGTAATGCTTGCAGGTAGTCAATCAGATCTTCACCATCGGGACAGCTAATGGCGACAAGCTTGAGTTGATGCACCCACGGTGCAATCGCACTCCACAATCGCTTGAAGTCTTCAAATCGCCCTACTTGGGTATGAATCTCGATCGCATCAATTCCTGCTTGCCGTAAAATCGGCGAGATTACTTCTGGCGTGTAGATATACGATCGGGTTGAAATTTGTTGATTAGGACAGATAGGAATACATCGTCCGCATCCATAACAGAGTTCATCAATCACACCAGAATAGTGGCTAAACCTGATCGCCTGTGCTGGGCAAACCTGCTCGCAAGGCTGCGGACAATCGGTTGGACATTCTGATGCAATAAATTCTGCTTTGCGGAAATGTGGATCTTCTCCGTCATTAAGGCTGACCATGAGCCAAGGTGATGAAGCGTGAAATCCTCGGTGGCGGGCTTCATCAGAAAGAGTGTGCGCGATCGCAAGACCTTCTCGTGCTGTAGCGACAATCGCTGGATCGGCAGCGACATCAATACAATCCGCACCAGCAAGGGCATATGTGAGGGCGAGTGTGCGAACGGCAGGAAGATGCTGAAAGCTGGCTCCGCAAATGAGTTTAAACCAGTGACCTTCCTTAAGGGAGTGTAGAGGGTGAAGATATTCAGTCACCCCTTTATGCTAATGTGCAAATCGCAAATAAAGCTGATTTTTAAGAAAAATTGACTCCTAAGACATAGGTAGAGAGGAGAGATGAGGCGGAAAAGGCTGATCAACTTTCAACCGTCCAGAGTTCTGTTTCACGTTTCTACTTCCATCCCTCATCCTTCATCCAACTCTTACGCCGCGATCGCATCGGTCAACGATGTCCACCGAAAATAGCGTTCTCCACCCACTTCAACCACAAGCTTGACACGAGGCTCTAGTTTCGGAAGGTTTGCCAAGTATTCAAGTTCTTGGCTAGAGAGAATGTGTCCTTCAATAATCCAAAGCAACAGCCCTTTGGATTTGGGAGGAAGGTTGTCAACGTAAGTGGTGACAATAGGAGGAGCAAAATACCGATATCCAACAGCAGCTCCAGCCCCTGTACTCTTCTTACCCAAGTGAGCTGGACGAACGCCGTGAACGCCCGTTAAATAAGCGGCAACGTCTCCTAATCCCCGCGCGGTGATACTGACTGAGGTGTAACCAGCCGCGCGTATTCGACGGCGATAGCGTCCCTCAAAGCCTCCTTCTAAAGGAACGTACGCGGCAATTGCGCCGTGTTTTTCAACATCTTTAATCAGTTGTCCGCCTGTTGTAATGAGTGCCATCTGCGATCGCTCCTTTTCCCATCCTCTCTACTGTAATAGATACTGCTGATCAGAACTTCTTCATCTTTCGCTAGAAATCCTTCAAGTTTCAGCTCAACTACCGGTCTGGCGCTTATCCGTTCCTAATTCTACTCATTCCTTCTGTTTCCTGCGCTCAGAAAAATTTGAACTCAGCAATTGGTATATCTCTATGGATCGTTGTGATGGCAGAGAGCAAATGCTGTAGTGTCAGAGAGCAAATGTTGCAATCACAAGTGATGATCTGTTAACTCGATCTCTTAAACTGTAAGATACCGTTCACAAAACTCAATTGATACCCATGAACTCTGCTGCATTTCAGGCAGGGAAAGACAAAGCAATCATCTTTCATCCCTCTCAAATCGTTTACCTAGAACACGATTTAACTCGGCTTTATGCAGAAGTAGTCCAGTTTGTGGAATCGAGACGCCAATGCTGGGTGCGTCCGTTAGCGTTAGTGTCTCAGTCAGATGCTGTCATAGGCTGGACAGATTGTAACTCTCTAGCTCTACAAGACTTGCGAGACGGTTCCGATCTAATGTGTCCTGCCGTTCTGTTCCAACAAGCATTAGATACTGACGTAATTCCGCTCCTGTCATGGCTCTACAGCTTGGATGCAAATCCTGAACTTAAAGTACAAACTAAACCTGCATCTCATCAACTACACCAGTTTATTCAAAAGATTTGGCAAGCTTACCCTGATGTATTCTCAAGCGATCGTTCCAAGTAAATAGATTGTGACATCCAGTTATTCGCCTGAATTATATTTTCCGTATGACATTTCCATGACAAAAGAGCCAAAGATCGACCGTCAACGAGAACATCAGGCGAACGAACGCACCTTTTTGGCGTGGTTACGAACCTCGATCGCATTGATTGGTTTTGGATTTGTGATCGCTCGCTTTGGTTTATTTCTCCGCCAACTACATCTCGCTCTAACTCGGCAAGAGTATCAAGCAGATCCCCTCTTTAACTCGGAGAATTTGGGCGTTAGCTTGGTTGTGTTCGGCATTACGATGGTCGCGTTTGCGGCATGGCGATATAACCAGGTATTGTGGCAAATTGAGCAGGGCAATTACCGCCCCAGCCCTCTCTCCATTTGGGTGATAACAGCGGTTGTCATGATTCTAGGAACGCTTAGTATTCCACTAATCTTGTCACGCACCAAAATACCCAGTCCTTCTCCTGCACCTACCCACTCTCAGGTAAACCGTTCCTTGATCAGTAGAAACTAGTAAGAATAGATCCGGGAATTTATCAAGAAGATTTGATAGAAATTCGATTAAGGTTGCCTTGTTCGCCTCACTTTAGCAACTTTGACAAGGTTAGATGTGGAGCGCATCAAATGTGTAATTTTTTACAATTTAAATTCAACCCCTTACTGAAAAGTTTATAAAATAGCCCTTATCTAATAAAGATTCTGCCAAACTCGACAACCGCTCTAGGCAATGTCAAGGATACCTAGCTATCGTCAGGGGCATTGGCATCAAAATTCTTGGTTTTGGAATTTATTAAAGGTAACGTTATGCAGAATGTACTCGTCCGTCCTCAAACTGCTATTGTTCGTCCTTGCGGTTGCCTAAACGCCGCTAGCGCGCCTCAGTTTCAAACTCAGTTAACAGCCGCTATCTTATCTGAGCATCATTTCACAGTGTTAGTAGACTTGAGCCAAGCTGAAGCGCTTGATAGTGCAGGCTTGATGGTCTTGGTTGCTGCTCTCCGGTTAGCGCAACGCAGAAACAAGCGTCTGAGTCTATGTTCTGTTTCTGCCTCAACTCGTATCATTTTTGAGATGACTCAGCTCGATCGCGTCTTTGAAATCTTCGAGAGCTTCACTGCTTTTGAATTAGTCACCGCTTAGTTCCATCGGTTGAATCGCGTGAGATCGCCCGCAACAGAGTAGGTGAGTCAGTATACTGATAGTCTATGTCCTCTCTGCTAGGCAAAGTCATCGTGGCAATTCCAACGGATGCTCCCCCTAAGAAGCGCGACCAAACTGTTGCTGTCGAAGAACTCCTCACCTCGGATATTCTTCGCCCGGCTCGGTATTTGGGAAATGAGCTAGGCGCAGTGCATAAGCCGTGGCAAGACAGCACCATTCGTTGGGTCTTAACGTACCCAGAAGTGTATGAAGTGGGTGCGTCTAATTTGGGACATATCATTCTCTACAGCATTCTGAACACCCAACCCCGGCAATTGTGCGATCGCGCCTACCTTCCCGCTTCCGACTTTGCTGCCAAGCTTCGCGCTACGGGCACTCCGTTGTTTGCGGTCGAATCCCGTCGTCCACTAATTGATTTCGATATTCTAGGGTTTAGTCTAAGCTACGAGCTAGGGGCGACTAATATTTTAGAGATGCTCGACCTGGCAGGCATCCCGTTAACGTGGCGAGAACGATTGGGGACTGATTACCCCTTAATCTTTGCAGGTGGGCAGACGGCAACTTCTAACCCTGAACCCTACGCCGACTTCTTCGATTTTGTTGCCCTCGGTGATGGTGAAGAACTGTTGCCCGAAATTGGGCTAGTGCTTGAGGAAGGCAAAGCCGCAAAACTGAGCCGTGAAGAGATCTTGCTCGATTTGGCGCAAGTTCCAGGCGTTTATGTCCCCCACTTCTATGACATGGCGGCTGATGGTTCGATTCATCCAAATCATCCAGATGTTCCGGCCCGAATTCTGCGTCGGGTTGCCGATCCGATCCCAGCTTACTCAATTGGCTTAGTTCCCTACGTGGAGACGGTTCACGATCGCCTCACAATCGAGATTCGACGCGGCTGTACTCGCGGCTGTCGGTTTTGTCAGCCCGGAATGCTGACTCGCCCAGCGCGGGATGTAGAGCCAGAAAAGGTAATTGATGCGATCGAGCAGGGAATGCAAGCAACGGGGTATAACGAATTCTCGCTCTTGTCGCTCAGCTGTTCAGATTATCTCGCGCTGCCTGCGGTCGGGGTTGAGATCAAAAACCGTCTCAAAGACGAGAATATCTCGCTTTCTCTGCCAAGCCAGCGTGTCGATCGCTTTGACGAAAACATTGCTCACATCATTGGTGGAACTCGCCCGATCGGTATCACCTTTGCCCCGGAAGCAGGCACTCAACGGATGCGAGACATCATTAACAAGGGCTTGACGAATGAAGAATTGCTTCGCGGCATCAAGACAGCCCATGAGCAAGGTTGGGATAAGGTCAAGCTTTACTTCATGATTGGGTTGCCAGGTGAAACGGATGAAGATGTGCTAGGAATTGCGGACACCTTGCGCTGGCTGCGCCGCGAATGCAGCAAGCAGGGCAGACGACGGTTAGATTTCAACGTGACAATTTCTAACTTCACACCTAAACCCCACACGCCGTTTCAATGGCATTCTGTCTCGACGACAGAGTTTAAGCGCAAACAGAATCTTCTCAAAGACGCTTTTCGTTCGATTCGGGGCGTCAAGATTAACTTTACCGATGTCCGAATTTCTGCAATGGAAGATTTTGTCGGTCGGGGTGATCGCAGGTTAGCAGCCGTTGTTCGACGGGCTTGGGAGTTGGGTGCGGGCATGGATGCCTGGTGGGAAAGCCTCGATCGTGCGTATGACGCATGGACGCAAGCCATCGAAGAATCGGGTGTTGGCTGGAAATATCGCCAGGTTGAAAGCGGAGAATGGAATGTTTTTGAACAGGCGGCAGGTGCAGCTTCGCTGGATGCTCCGTTACCGTGGGATTATCTCAATACTGGAATTGATAAGCAGTGGTTGAAAGATGACCTCCAAAAAGCTTTAGAAGCAGCAACCGTTCCAGACTGCTCGTTTGACGGGTGTTCTCACTGCGGGGTGTGTAGTACCGATTTTGGCCACAATGTCGTTGTTCCGCCTCTACCAATTCCTCAGTTTGATGGGCATTTCAAGCCAGTTCCCGATCGCGTGCAGCGCATCCGGGTGCGGTTGGGCAAGGTAGGAGACATGGCGCTATTAAGTCATTTAGATATGATGCGTTTATTTGATCGGGTCGTGCGGCGTGCGGCGCTTCCAATTGCATTTACGCAAGGATTTCATCCCAGTCCCCGTATTGTTGCCGCAAATGCATTGCCGCTTGGTGTCACAAGTTCGGGTGAAATTGTTGATTTTGAGTTGACGCGATCGCTAGACCTTGAAGACTTCCGCCACAAGCTGAGTACTCATCTTCCGGTTAACTTACCTGTTCACACTGTTGAAGAGGTAAGTCTCAAAACCCCCGCTGCAACTCAGATATTAGAAAAAGCAGAATATGAAATTACGGTAGATGTTGCCGCTCAGTCTGCACTCTCAAACTGGCAAACTTGGGTTGAATCGGTTCTATCGCAGACTGAAGTGTGGTTAGAGCAAAAAACGAAATCCGGCAAAGTACATCAAATTAATGGGCGCGATCGCTTATTTGCGCTTTCTCTGATTAATATCTCGCCCAACTCATCCCAAGCTGTACTTCGCTACATTGGAAGCTGCCGTAATGACGGCACAATGCTTCGTCCAGAGCACGTTGTAAGTATGTTAGAACAGGTCGCAGGGCATGAATTCCGCCTCCTCTCGATTCATCGCTGCCAGCTTTTTCTAGCAGCAATCGGTCAGGTAGAGGATGCGATCGCTTAGTCCATTGCTATAAAAACCGTAAAGTTTGTGCATATGTTAAGTCTGCACGCTATAATGCAATGCATCAGAGGCTGATATAGGCTAAACGTTCTCCGTGGTCGCCGCCGGAAGATCCGTCTTTAGACTCCTCAGCTTTCTTGCTAGACTTTTCGCGCATTCTTCATAACGTACAGTGGTTGCTTCTGAGTAGGGGTTCACTGTTCTACTGACCGAAGCTCACGAATTGACTCGTCTGTTACGGTGGTAGCTTCCTTGATGGTAGCGTCTTAAGCATCTCAAGCGATGAGTCGCCCAGTTTTAGATGGTAGTTGAGGTTTAGCTGAATAATCTCACACCTAATTCTCTGCGAGAAGAGCAAAACTTCAGTAATGGCTCGATCGCAATCAAACTTTGAGGAAATTGAATGCCAAAGCAGATCGTTATCGCGGAGCAGCATCGAATTGCTGCCGTTTTTTCAGAAGACCAAACTCAAGAACTAATTGTTGCAACTGGTAGCCACCAAGTTAGTGATATTTATTTAGGTGTTGTAGAAAACGTCTTACCCGGCATTGATGCCGCTTTTGTTAATATTGGTGATTCTGAGCGCAACGGATTTATTCATGTTTCTGACTTAGGACCATTGCGATTAAAGCGCTCGGCAGGTTCCATTACTGAACTGTTGGCTCCGCAGCAGAAGGTGTTGGTTCAGGTGATGAAAGAGCCGACCGGTAACAAGGGACCTCGCTTGACCGGCAACATATCGATGCCTGGGCGCTATTTAGTTTTAATGCCATTCGGTCGTGGCGTAAATTTGTCTCGCAGAATCCGCAATGAAAATGAACGCAATCGCTTAAGAGCCTTGGCGATTCTGGTAAAACCGGCGGGAATGGGCATCGTCATTCGCACAGAAGCTGAAGGAATGCCCGAAGAAGCGATCATGGAGGACTTAGAAAATCTCCAGCGCCAGTGGGAATCCATTCTTCAAGAAGCAAATTCAACTCGTGCCCCAGCCTTGCTGAACCGGGACGATGATTTTATCCAACGCGTGTTGCGTGATGTTTACAACGCTGATGTCAACCGGATTGTCGTGGATTCCCACACAGGGCTAAAGCGCGTCAAGCAGCAGTTGATGAATTGGGGCGGCGGAAAGCTACCCCAAGGCGTATTGATTGATCATCACCGCGATCGTGTTCCTATTTTGGAATACTTCCGCGTGAATGCTGCCATCCGCGAAGCTCTGAAACCTAGAGTGGACCTACCTTCAGGTGGCTACGTCATCATCGAGCGAACCGAAGCTCTGACCGTGATCGACGTTAACTCTGGCTCCTTTACTCGTTCTGCAACCGCACGAGAGACAGTGCTGTGGACAAACTGTGAAGCTGCTACCGAGATTGCGCGTCAACTGAGACTCCGAAACATTGCGGGCATCATCATTGTCGATTTCATCGATATGGATGCGCGTCGCGATCAGTTGCAGGTGCTTGAACACTTCAATAAAGCCCTCCGTAGCGATAAGGCAAAACCTCAAATTTCCCAACTGACTGAACTTGGACTGATTGAACTGACTCGAAAACGTCAAGGGAAGAATATCTATGAGATGTTTGGGCGACCGTGCCCGACCTGTGCCGGTTTGGGGCAGTTGGTACATCTTCCTGGAGAAACCCATGATGAAGAGGGAGAGAGCATAGAGCGTTCTGCAGTGGCTTTGCGAGAGCGGGAACCTCGTCGGGTAGAACCTCGCCGCGATCGCGAGCCTGTTGCAACTGAAGCATTCTGGGATGGGGGTGAAGAGCCAGAGCTTGAAGGCAATGACCAAGAATTAGACATTCTGCATCACCCTAGCTATCAAGAGCGGAATCGTTCTAATCAAAGTCGTCGTCGCCGAAATGGTGCTGGTAATCGGCGTGAAGGGTTTACTCGCGAGGTGCCTTCAAAAGCAACTCCGTGGGAGGAGCCGAATCGTTACACTCCGACTCCTGCCCCAACGAGAGCGGAATATCCAACTCGTGCAGATGCTCCAATAAGATCAGAGTATCCAGCCCGTGCAGAATATGATTTGGAACTAGAAGAGTCGGCTCCCGTCGAGGAAACCTTTACGCCGCGAGAGCGAGAGCCTCGATTTTCTGAAGAACGGCGTGGGCGATCGCGGCGCGGTAGCATGAAGCCTGTTCTCGATCCACCCGAAGTCATTCACGTTGAGATGACGCCGGAGGAGCAAGACGTGTATGCGTGGATGGGAATTTCTCCACTCATTTTGACCGATAAAGAAGTGAAGAATCCTAAATCTGCGATCGTCGCAGTTACTCTTCCAGGCGAAGCTCCGCCAGTTTCCATCGCGTCTCCGGTTGAGCCTGACGTCGACGTGGAAGATGAGGAAGAGGATATTGCAGTTCGTGTCGCACCCGATCAAATTGAGTCCAGTACGGTTGCATCCGATGACCTTGAGTCCAGCGCAACATCTTCTGAAGTCGATGATCAACCTGAACAACCCGAACTGGATCCAACGGTAGCTGATGAGAAGGAACCGCCCCGCCGTCGTCGCCGTCGTTCGTCTGCGGCGGTAGCCGAATAGAGCGTGAGTCAGACACCAAATCTTGATGCGGAGTCTATCCTTTGGCAAGAAGGAATGCTCCGCCTTGTGGGTGTGGATGAGGTGGGTTTAGGGTGCCTTGCGGGTCCAGTTGTGGCTGCCGCTGTCGCCATCCCTGCGTTCTGCACACCGCTCGAGGGTGTTAAAGACTCAAAGTCGCTTTCTCTAAAGCAGCGAGAACGGTTATTTGCTCAAATTCTTGACCAGGCGATCGTGGTTGGAATTGGAATGGCTACCGTTCGAGAAATTGAGCAAGTTAATGTCCTTCGAGCGTCCTACTTAGCGATGCAGCGATCTCTCTCCCGTGTTTTGCCTTACGATCATGCCCTAATTGACGGACGCACTATTAAACACGCTGATCTCGGAGCGCATACGGCAATTATTGATGGCGATGCAACGTCTTATGCGATCGCTTGTGCTTCGATCGTGGCGAAAGTCAGGCGCGATCACTTCATGCAACGATTAGCCAAGCGCTGTCCAGGCTATGGCTGGGAGAAGAACGTTGGATACGGCACGAAGCAGCACATTCAAGCAATGCAAAGCCTGGGAATTACTTCTTACCATCGTCGAACGTATGCGCCTGTGCAGCAGATCGTTCAGCAGCTAGAGCTACTAGATGAAACAGCCGCAGCAAATTCAAATAGCAAGTTAAGCCCGAATTAAAGTTTTCAGCGATCGCTTTACACTCTGCTTAAGGCTCTGCGCTGTTAAGCTTGCCCTTAGCGAAAGTGGGCGAGAGCCTAACTCTGCAATTAGCCGTGTATGGGTTGCATAGTCCCACTTGTAGGTTTCACCACCAATAAGAAAATCAAATTCTGTATGTTCGCGGTTAAAGCTTTCCTCTAGAAGCATTTCAAGGAGCAAGCGTCCTGGCGAACAGGAAGAGAAGTTTACGTCATAAGCTGGAACCCAAAAATATAACCGTCCGTTGGCAAGTAATCCCATATGGGCTGCAATCACTTGATCTTTTGAACTTAAGCTAGAAACTACCAGCAAATTTCTTTCCGCTAACTCCTTAAAAAATTGAATGTGCGGCTCATGAAGGAAGTGGTCTGTGCATCTTGATCTCTGATATTGGGCAGACTTTAATTTCATGCAAGTTGCCATAGTCTCCGGTCTGCGATCGTCAAACAGAAAGGTTAAATTTCCCACCTGTTTTTCTAGCTTGCGACGTCGCCGGCGGGAATCAGCGAAAGCATTAGAACGATTTTGCTGGACGTGGTCGACAAAATCGCCCCACGTCTGAAAGTTCTTCCACAAAATTGTAGGCGCTGCCGTATAGGCCTGATCTAGCTGCCTCTCATGCCACTCTGTTGTAGTGACCATGCCATGAGATACTGCTGGCAAGTAACTTATTTGGCGCAAGTTAGCACCTTCAAGCGCATCTAAAGAGCGACAAGGTTCGTAAAAATCAATAAAAGAGGTCGAAAAAGAATCAAGAACGATAGGTCGAGTTGAGTTTATAGCAGGTAGTTGCCAGACTTGGTTCCCTAAACTAAACAGCGCAGGTTTAATAGCTGTCTCCGAGTAGTAGGCAGCACGAAATGCCTCAGCAAAACCTTCACACGAGTAGACGTTCATCACTTTCCACCATTTTTATCGGTCAAAAGTATAGCCAATTACTGTTTGTCGAGGCTAGAACGCTAACTCTGATCACTCAATTCATCACATCATTTTCATTAATAAGAAAGTTTGGTAGAGACAGAAGGGTTCGTTTTCTGAACTGAGTTGACTTGAGAATCTACCCACTGCCGATAATCTAGAATTAATTGGCGCAGTAGACGCTGCTTGAACCCTCCTAAAACACTAGCGAGAAGACCGTTGCCCGCGGTTTCAAGCAGCGATCGTGGTGTCAAGGAAAAGGGCGGTGGTAAATCGACTTCTACAGCTAAATTTGCCTGTCCAGTTAGGTAAGTGGATCCATGTTTTTGAAGGGGATAAAGCTGCCCCTTCAGATCGAGCATAAATCGTTCGTTGATGTATTCCATACCCTGCAACTCGCAGTTCATAGATTGAACATTCACTCTTGCGTCGTCATCTGCCCAGACCTGTAGATCAACGGCGGGCTTAATGCTAAGCGACATGAATTTGAGCGGTCGCATCGTTAAGCGGTAGCAACCTTCCGCCACTTTTTCAATCTGGCTAGACGCTGATAATGCATTGACCACTCTTTGCGGTTGACTAAGATAGTTTGCAATGTGGATAGGTTGCTCTGGAACAAGGAGTTCAACCGCTTGAGATGCAGTAAACCGGATATGCATTTAATTTTGTTAAGAGATAAAGATTCTCGAAGCATTCATCAATCTTAAAGGTCTTCTCATGATTTCAAGTCAATCTTTTGAAATATAAACATAAATAGTTGATCTTACGGTTGGAGAAACCTGAGAAACTTTGTTAAAGCACGTACTTCTATGTCACAAGCTCTTGATATCCTTGCTTGACGCAGATTAACCATAATGACAACCGCGATCGCTCACTTAGGACCTAATGGCACATATGCTGAAGCTGCCGCTCTAATTTTTCTAAATTGGTTTCAAGCGGAAACCGGGCAAGAGGCGGATTTGTGTCCTTATCCTAGTATTGCTCAGACGCTAGAAGCAGTAGCTCACGGTAAAGCTCAATTGGCAGTTGTTCCAATTGAGAACTCGATCGAAGGCAGCGTTACGATGACGATGGATGCACTTTGGCGACTGGATCGACTACAAATTCAACAAGCACTCGTGTTGCCGATCAATCACGCACTGATTACCCAATCACCGCACCTAGATACAATTCGAGTTGTGTATTCTCACCCTCAAGCCCTTGCTCAATGCCAACAATGGTTAGACAAGTACATTCCAAATGCTCAGCGCATTGCCGCAAATTCGACAACAGAAGCATTACAACACCTAAATGAAGATGCGACAAGTGCTGCGATCGCGTCTCAACGTGCCGCTGAACTCTATAATCTTTCGGTTCTGGCATGCCCTATCAATGACTACCCAGATAATTGCACGCGTTTCCTAGTGCTAAGTTTAGATCCTTCTTCCGGTGGAACCCACACTTCACTAGCATTTAGTCTCAGCGCAAATCATCCTGGAATGCTGCTTAAGCCTCTCCAGGTATTTGCAGAGCGCAACATTAATATGAGCCGAATCGAATCGCGCCCCAGTAAGCGATCGCTAGGCGACTACTTATTTTTTGTAGATTTAGAAGCAGACGTGAGACAGGTTGCAACTCAAAGTGCCTTGAGAGAACTACTAACGTGTACCGAGACGCTCAAAATTTTTGGCAGTTACGATTTCCTGTCTCAATAGCGCTACTCTTCAATCACATCGCCCAATGTATCCTTTAAAACAGTTCGAGCAGCAAGATGATTGCGAGTAGACATTAAAATTTCAGATTCGCGCTCAAGCCGAGCGGCAGTGTCTTGAAGTTGCAGAAGCGCCTGCTGCTCATCCGCAACTCCATATAAATTGCTGGCAATCCAGTAAGACAACTCCGTTGGCAAATCAGGAATCTGTTCTGGCAGCTCAATTTCTTGACCCGTCAGTTTTGCAGACAGCCGCACCACATCTTGCAGCAACTGACCAACATCATTTGCCATAGGTCTAAGATCTTGGCTTGGAGCCTCATCTTCAATCCATTCAACTAGCCCAACTCGGTAAGGCTTCTCACGCACGTACTCCAAAACTCTAAAGCGCTGTTGTCCAAGGGTCAAAACCTTCATTCGATCGTCCGGCAACCGATGAAACTGCACAATTTCGGCACAACATCCTACGGTTGCAGGCTCACCTTTCACTGGATCCCACATCAACACACCAAAGCGCCGATCCGCTTCTAGAATCGTATTCATCATGATGCGATAGCGAAATTCAAAGATGTGGAGGGGTAACGGTCTCCCAGGAAACAGGACAACTTCAGGCAATGGAAATATTGGAAGCTCGCGGACTGCGATCGATGAGAAGGAAGTCATTACCTATAAGTTAAACGGTGTCTTCTGTTTCTACTGTAGCCCATTCGCTCTGGAAAATGAGGCGTTAGAAGGTTTCTCATCAAAACATTAAAAGGATGCACAGAGTGATAAAACCTCCATACATCCTTCTAGTATCGAACATCCAACAAGCTTACAGCTTGACTTCAATATCAACCCCTGCAGGCAAATCAAGCTTCATCAACGCATCGATCGTTTTTGAAGACGGCTGATAAATATCAATAATCCGTTTGTGAGTGCGGGTCTCGAAGTGTTCCCGCGAGTCTTTATCGACGTGGGGAGATCGCAGAACACAATAAATTCGGCGACGAGTTGGAAGTGGAATTGGACCGATCGCAGTTGCATTAGTACGATTTGCAGTGTCTACAATCTTTTCGCAAGACGTATCAAGGAGGCGGCGATCAAATGCTTTCAGACGAATTCGAATCTTTTGCTGCTGAATAGTTGCCATTGGAATTAATACTCAAGTTTTCGTGGTTCAGAGTTACATAGCACCGCTCTACCAAGCAGTGCTATGTACGTACGATGCTTATAATAAAGCTATCAGTAGCCAAAATAGGCTGGCCACTGATAGCTTCAAGCTAGTGACGTATCACTACTTCAAGATCTTTGCGACAACACCTGCACCAACAGTGCGGCCACCTTCGCGGATTGCAAAGCGCATTCCCTGCTCAATTGCGATCGGGTTGATCAGTTCCACTGTCATCTTGATGCGATCGCCCGGCATTACCATTTCTGCCGTGCTGCCATCATCCGATGTAAAGTCACTGATCGTTCCCGTTACATCAGTTGTCCGTACGTAGAACTGAGGACGATATCCAGGAAAGAACGGAGTGTGACGACCGCCTTCTTCTTTCTTCAAGATGTACACTTCAGACTCAAACTTGGTATGAGGTGTAATTGAACCGGGCTTAGCAAGCACCATGCCCCGCTCGATATCTTCTTTCTTGAGACCCCGCAACAAGATGCCGGCGTTATCACCTGCCATACCTTGGTCGAGACTCTTCTTGAACATCTCGATACCCGTTACAGTCGTCTTCTGGGTTTTTCTGATGCCGACCAATTCAACTTCATCTTGCACCTTAACCGTGCCGCGCTCAATACGACCCGTCGCCACCGTACCACGACCTGTAATGGAGAAGACATCCTCTACCGCCATCAAGAACGGCTTGTCCACGTCGCGCTCGGGAGTCGGGATATATTCATCAACAGAATCCATCAGAGCATAGATACTGTCAACCCACTCATTCTCGCCTTTTTTAGTCTTCGGATTAGCCGTCATCGTTTCTACTGCTTGCAATGCAGAGCCAGCCGTGATGGGAATATCATCACCGGGAAATTCGTAAGAACTTAGCAACTCACGAACCTCAAGTTCGACGAGTTCCAGTAGCTCTTCGTCGTCTACCATGTCTTTCTTGTTTAGGAAGACTACCAGACGAGGAACGCCAACCTGACGAGCCAACAGAATGTGTTCACGGGTTTGAGGCATCGGACCATCTGCCGCGGACACCACAAGAATTGCTCCATCCATCTGAGCAGCTCCCGTGATCATGTTTTTCACATAGTCCGCGTGGCCGGGACAGTCCACGTGAGCATAGTGACGGGATTCGGTTTCATACTCCACATGAGCAGTGTTAATAGTGATACCGCGCGCCTTCTCCTCAGGAGCTGCATCGATATCTGCATATCCTTTGGCTACCGCTTGACCCAGAGCAGAGAGAGTCATCGTGATTGCAGCCGTTAATGTAGTCTTACCATGGTCAACATGACCAATGGTTCCAATGTTAACGTGGGGTTTATTCCGTTCAAATTTTGCGCGTGCCATGAGTTACAGTTCCTCTTCCTGATTAAGCGTTCCCTTTGTTTTTTGCAATGATCGTCTCAGCAACGTTGCGAGGTACTTCATCATAATGGCTAAATTCCATTGTGAAAGTTCCTCGTCCCTGAGTCATTGACCGAATATCCGTAGCATATCCGAACATCTCTGCCAACGGAACCTTGGTCGTTACTTTAGCAATACCCCGCTCTACACCCTGAGCTTCAATTTGACCTCTTCGGGAGATGAGGTTGCCCATAACAGTTCCAAGGAAATCTTCTGGTGCTTCAACCTCGACTTTCATCATCGGTTCAAGTAGCACAGGCGAAGCTTTCATAACGCCACTTTTGATTGCCATTGATCCAGCAATCTTAAATGCCATTTCGTTGGAGTCTACGTCGTGATAAGAGCCATCAATTAAAGTAGCTTTAATGTCAATGAGCGGGTATCCAGCAATGATGCCAGACTCACACGCTTCACGCATTCCTGCTTCCGCCGGACCAATATACTCTTTGGGAACCGAGCCACCAACGATCTTAGAGACAAACTCAAAACCGCTGCCTGTTTCACCAGGCTCAACTTGAATCACAACGTGACCATACTGGCCTTTACCACCACTTTGGCGAACGAATCTACCTTCTGCCTTAACTGGTTGGCGAATAGTTTCTCGGTAAGCAACTTGAGGTGCACCCACGTTTGCTTCAACCTTAAACTCCCGTAACATTCTATCTACAAGGATTTCTAGGTGAAGTTCACCCATACCCGCGATAACTGTTTGATTAGTTTCCTGATCAATGTTGACGCGGAAGGTTGGATCCTCCTCAGATAAAGCCTTGAGTGCCTTAGAGAGTTTTTCCATGTCACCTTTCGTTTTTGGCTCTACCGCCACAGAAATTACGGGTTCAGGAATAAACAACGACTCAAGAATGATGCTGTCGTTTTCGGGGCAGAGAGTATCACCCGTCAAGGTATCAGATAAACCAGGAATCGCGCCTAGGTCACCTGCCCGCAACTCATCTACGTCGATTCGCTCATCTGCTTTCAAGACGATTAAACGAGAAACGCGCTCTTTCTTACCCTTTGTAGAGTTGTAGATGTAACTTCCTTTAGCGAGCACACCAGAGTAAACCCGCACGAAGGTGAGACGACCTACAAACTTATCGGTCATGACCTTGAAGGCCAAGGCTGCAAACGGAGCATCATCTTTAGGTGGACGCTCAGCCGTTTCGCCCGATGGCAGGATGCCCTGAATAGGCTTCACGTCGATCGGAGCAGGCAGATAATCGATTACAGCATCAAGCATCTGCTGAACGCCTTTGTTCTTAAAGGCAGAACCACACAGCATCGGAATGATTGTGTTGTCGATAACGCCCTTACGAAGCGCAGCTTTAATTTCGTCTTCAGTGAACTCTTCTCCACCAAAGTATTTCTCCATCAAGTCTTCGCTTGTTTCCGCCACAGCTTCGATCAACTTGACGCGGAATTCTTCTGCTCTATCTTTCAAGTCAGCAGGAATATCCGTGACTTCAATCTCACGACCTAGGTCATCTTTGTGGATATAAGCTTTCATCCGCACCAAATCAACGATGCCTTTGAACTGATCTTCAGCACCAATTGGAATTTGAATGGGAACTGCGTTTGCTTGTAAGCGATCGCGCACCTGCCCATAGACTTTATAGAAGTCAGCCCCGGTGCGATCCATCTTGTTCACAAACACAAGGCGAGGCACATTGTACCGATTCGCCTGCTTCCACACGGTTTCAGATTGAGGCTGCACACCTCCAACGGAGCAGAACACAGTGATCACGCCATCCAGTACCCGCATGGAACGCTCTACTTCAATTGTGAAGTCTACGTGCCCAGGAGTGTCAATGATGTTGATTTTGTGTTCTAGTTCGCCTTCTCCAACTTGAGTCGGCTTTTCCGGATCGCGACGTGTCCACTGGGTACTAATAGCAGCAGCAGTAATGGTAATTCCCCGCTCCCGCTCCTGCTCCATCCAGTCTGTCGTGGCAGTACCTTCGTGTACCTCACCAATCTTATGGACGATGCCGGAATAAAATAAAATCCGTTCTGTTGTTGTTGTCTTGCCCGCATCAATATGCGCAGCAATTCCGATATTCCGTACTCTTTCGAGCGGGACGGTACGAGCCACAGCTACCTCCTTAGCATCTGTTGCATAGTCAAAATCACACTACCGTTCTATTAAGATTCTATACTTTTTAATACCGATAGTGTGCGAAGGCTTTGTTTGCCTCTGCCATTCGGTGCGTTTCTTCGCGCTTGCGAATTGCGCTTCCAGTTTCATTTGCTGCGTCCATCAGTTCGCTCGCCAATCGGGTTGCCATCGATTTGCCTGAACGCGCCCTTGCATATTGAATCAACCACCGCAATGCTAATGCAGTACCACGATCGGTTCGCACTTCCATCGGGACTTGATACGTTGCACCACCCACCCGACGCGCCTTCACCTCAACTAGGGGAGTTGCGTTTCTTACTGCCCGCTCAAACACCTCTAATGGTTCGGTTCCGGTGCGTTCTTTGATTGTCTCGAACGCATCGTAGACAATGTGAGACGCCAAGGACTTTTTGCCACTCTTCATAATTCTCCGAACCATCATTGTGACGAGGCGAGAGTTATGAACTGGATCTGCGGGAATAGGACGCTTTTTGATGACGACGCGACGAGACATAGTGAGCCTTCACTTCAAGAGAAATTGAACAGTTAGTTAAGAGGTTTCAATTAGCAATCTTAGAATCACTTTCGAGTTCTAGATAATCGCTAGTAAACAGACCCCACACTTGGATAATCCAAATCTAGAGGTTTTCTGTTTAATAATTCGTGCTAGCACAATTCAAGCTATGATGCGGCTTTCGGGCGCTTTGCGCCGTACTTAGAACGACCTTGCTTGCGGTCTTTCACTCCGGCTGTGTCGAGCGTACCGCGAATAATGTGGTAACGAACGCCTGGCAGATCTTTCACACGACCGCCGCGAATCATGACTACAGAGTGCTCTTGCAAGTTGTGCCCAATGCCAGGGATGTAAGCAGTTACTTCAAAACCGGAGGTTAGACGAACCCGTGCAACTTTACGCAGCGCGGAGTTGGGCTTTTTCGGAGTTGTTGTGTAAACCCTTGTGCAAACGCCACGACGCTGAGGGCAACTCTTGAGCGCCGGAGATTTGGTTTTCTTACGAGCATTGAAGCGCTCGTCACGGATGAGTTGCTGGATAGTGGGCATGTTATGGAGTACGCAGTTTTGACCTGTTCCAACTTTTAACAAATACTAACCATACCAACCTGGCAGCACAACTGTCAAACACTTTTTTTTAAGTGTTTTTGTTCAGTCAAATTCAATTTAGAATTGCGTTCAGATCAAGACAGCAGATTCCCTATTCTAGCTCTCTGTTACTGTAAATGAGACACCACAGCCGCAGATTTTTGTTGCTTTAGGATTATGAAATCGAAAACTGCCACCCATCAAGTCTTCAGAGAAATCAAGAGCTAGCCCGTTGAGATATTCTACGCTTTCAGCATCGATCGCAATATTAATTCCCTGATAGTGATGCACCTGATCCTGAGGTTGAAGATTACGGTCAAATTTAGTGACGTAGAGCAGTCCGGAACAGCCCCCAGTTTCAACTTTAAGGCGAAGAAAGGCGTCTGGAGCAGATTGTTTAGCTTGTAAACGAATGATCTCCTCACGTGCAGAATCGCTGATCTGAATCATGATAACCATCAGTAGTGCTTCTAGGCTTTATCCTATCTTGGTGCGATCGCTCTTAAGACTCCAAACCAAGAATTAGACTAAAAACCAAGAAGAGGCAATCAAAATTTTGATTGCCTCTTCAAAAAAATATCTAAAGAAATATTCAGAGATTGAATTGTGCCTAGCTACGGTCTATTAGCACGGGAGTAATCGTCTTGGAACCGGACAATATCGTCTTCGCCAAGATATTCGCCATTCTGAACTTCAATGAGAACGAGAGGAATAACCCCAGGATTTTCTAGACGGTGGGCAGTGCATTGAGGCACATAAGTTGATTGATTGCTGCCAAGCGTAAGTTCTGCATCACCGCAAACGACTTTAGCAGTTCCTGAGACTACAATCCAATGTTCACTGCGGTGGTGATGCATTTGAAGGCTAAGGCGATGTCCAGGTTTTACATCAATTCGCTTGATTTTGTATCCTCGTCCTTCTTCTAGAATTGTAAATGAACCCCAAGGACGCAGTTCTGTTGCACTTGCGCCTTTCACTGTAGACGGAGATAGCGTCAATGTAGGAGCTTGCGCCATTTCTTTAGCTTGTACCACCGTTCCTCTCCTCCCTATGTTCGGATTCATGTTGGATTCGTTTTTCCACCCACCAAGACTAGCAAACGCTTTTGATGGACACCACTGGAAATTGGACAGTTTAGAAGAATTTTACCAAGTCTTTATTGAGCTTCAAATCGGCTTTATTCTCATGTGTCAAAGAGATTAGGGTTGGTAAAAGACGCCAATGCCATTGTGGACACGAGCGGCTGATTGGGGAGGACGGTCAAGAATCTGACCGCCCAGATACAGTGTCGTCGAACTTCCGCCGTCTAGATTCAGGGCGTTGGTCGCGCCAAGCTGCTTCATGATATTGGCAGTGTCGCCTAGCGTTGCGCCGACTCCGCCGATTCGATCTTGGACGGCAACAATCAGAATTGTGCCATCCAGCGTTTGTCCGATCGCACTGCGGGCTGCTTTCTCTTCAATAAAAGCTTTACTAAATCGTTCTGCTGTGGCATCTAATACAGTTTGCCCATTTTGGAGGAGTAGAGGTCCTGCGCCAAGGATAGTTGTATAGTTAGCTAAATCGGGAGGCGTCAGACTCACTTCGAGTTGAACAGGCGCAGCTACTGAAAAAGAACTGGCGGCACTTCGATTTGACCGCAGCACAAGTAAATATCCATTCGAGGGAATTGCAGCCGAACTTCCAGCTTTCTCTACGGTGGTTTGCTCAATGACTTGATTATTTTGAACAGGAACTAAAATTTCGTTGTCCGAGAGGGTGGTGTAAGAAGTGCCCCATGCGGGAGTGTAACGGGCAATTCCAGCTTGAACATAGCCACTGTTAAGCGTTGTTAAGGGAAAGCGTTGATTAGAGACGATTGCAGTTTCTTGCAGCACTAATCGATCGACCCTTAGCTTGCCATCGGTGTTCCAAGCAACGACGCCACGGCTCAGAATTGGGCTAGATAGCCACTGATTATTGAGGCGAATGGCTCCGAGGGGGAGCTGATTAATGCGATTAAAGAAGCCCCCGTTAATTGCTGCGATCGTGCCTGTCTGCTGAGCCGTTTGCAGCAACGGTGCAGTCCCTGGAACTCTATCTGTGTTGGATAGCACTGGACGAAAGCTTAACTGGGGCTGCTTGGGATTGACCTCTAACCAAACAGTGGGAAACTGGGCATCTCCAACCCTAATGTACTGCTGCCGCCATCGCACTCCGGGTAGCCAAGCGATGTCCTTTGCGGCTAGGTAAGGAGTCCCGACATCGACAATAATGCGATTGGCTTGAGTTGTAATTTGTGGACGCACGCGCCAGGGAATACCAATTCTCAAGCGAGTTTGAGTCGGTGATGTTTCGATTTGCAGCGTTCGGATTTTGTTAGCAGGACTTGGCTTAAAGACTTGAGGAGGAGCAAAGCCAAGTTGAGCATTCAGAGTCAGTAGAAATTCGAGACTTTGGGGATCAACTTGCCAAGGAGTTGATCGATCGAGATCAATCGTAATGCGATCGCCCCAAGGCTGCTGCTCTTGACGAATGGCTAAAACCTTTGCGGGTTGAGTTGCGATGTTTAAGCGATCGCCATCAGCCTGCAACTGCCAGCCATTTTTCTGAGCAAGCTCTGTGATGTCGAGGTAGCGAGAGGTTGAATCGGCACGCGTTGGAAGAACCGACGTTGTTGCATCTGAGAACCATTGGATTGGCTGCTGGCTCACATTCGTTGTGCTAAGAAGCTGAACTCCGAAACGCTGAGTTAAGGCAGCATCACTGATGCCGATGCGAGAACTACTGCCAGCTTGCCACTGAGTCCAGGCTGCGTAAAACGGTTGACCATTGAGAACAATTTGACGGTTGCCAAACGGTGTAGAAAGGGGAGTAGAAGGAGAGAGAGGAGTAGAAACCGAACGCTCTGGCAGAGGTTTTGGGCTTAACGTTGGCTGAGGAGTAGAACCAGGAGAATCTGCTCGACTAGGGAGTGGAATCAGCAGCGTGACGAGCATCAAGATCGCTACCTTTGAGGGGAATGTTTTCCCTAGAATCAAGGATTTGAAACGGTTTAACCGAATCTGTTTGAGAATGTCAATCTTAACCACAACGTTTTCTAAAGCCTCGAAACTCATTCAACGATCGCCGCCGCGTATTGTACTTGAAGTTACAGCTTGAAGTTACAGATTGTTAGTGCTGTCGAATCGATGCGGCAAAGAGTTCCAACGCAACGGTTTTTTCAAAGGGTAGCGAAGCGTTGATTGTTCCCAATCTCTAAACCACGACAGAGATTGTCAAGATAGCGTTACATGCTTGTTGGCAGATGGGGATTGCTATGCCAATAAATTTTTTATAATATTCTTAACTCAACCTTTATAAAAAGTCGGCGAAGTTGCCTGAAGGATACTCCTCTCCCTGATCTACTGCTGCTCCATTGAGTTTTGACGGTTACGATTACCTCAACGTGCAGCTTTGCAAGAACGCTTGGCAAGTTTTAGAGGATTGAGGGCATCTCTAACATGGATTTGTATAGAGCTACTAAATTCTAAGCGCAGCCTTAGCAGGAAACCTGAGTTGCTTAAGCGGTGTGATACTGAAGATTCGATGAACTAAATGTCTGTTCGTTGACAAGTGTATGAATAGTAGGGCTTGACTAGCAGTTTTTTTTACTCGATTGTTGGATCTACGTGATCTTGATCGGCATTCTCTTCATATAAAGTTTCTGACGAAATCAGCCCTTAACCTAATCGTTTACGTTGCTACCAGCGTGAGCGCCTTCCCCGTCCCTAGCCATCAACTACATCTTTCATTGAAATGAGTGGAATGAACCATCCCATGACTAACGTAAGTGCAACATCTGAGAATCGATCGCAGGATCACCAAAACGCGACATATGCAGGTCAGCGGTGGCTTGTGGAAGAGCGGGATGCCTGTGGTGTGGGCTTTATTGCCGATCAGCAGGGACGAGAAAGCCACGATCTGGTGTTGAAGTCGCTGACGGCGCTTTCTTGTATGGAGCATCGGGGAGGATGTAGCGCCGATCGCGATTCTGGAGATGGCGCAGGGGTGATGACAGCAATTCCTTGGGCAATGCTGAATGAATGGGCGACCTCGACGGGGACATCGTTGCCGTCTGAGGGCGTGGGTGTAGGCATGATGTTTTTGCCCCAAAACGGCGCGATCGCGTCAACATCACGTCAGACGGTCGAACAAATTGTCGCTGAGGAAGGATTATCGGTTTTAGGGTGGCGAGTGCTTCCGGTTAACCCCGATGTATTAGGCGTTCAAGCCCGTGAGAACCAGCCTCAGATCGAGCAGATTTTGGTTCAGTCGGCTCAGCTTCGGGGAGATGACTTAGAAGGGAAGCTGTATCTGATTCGCAAGCGCATTGAAAACGCCATCGCGAAAGCGGCAGACTCAAATTCTGGACTGGAAGAGTTCTACGTTTGCTCGTTTTCTAGTCGCACGATCGTCTACAAGGGCATGGTGCGGGGAGAAGTCTTGGGTGAGTTTTATCAGGACTTTCAAAATTCTGCTTATCAAAGTGCGTTTGCTGTCTATCACCGCCGATTTAGCACCAATACGTTACCGAAATGGCCGCTTGCTCAGCCAATGCGATTGCTCGGACACAATGGTGAAATCAATACTCAGTTGGGTAACGTCAACTGGATGTTGGCCCGACAAGAAGATTTGGCGCATCCTTGCTGGGGTGAAAAAATCGAGGCATTGAAGCCCACTGTTAATCCAGAGAACAGTGACTCTGCTAGCTTGGATAACGTTTTAGAATTGCTGGTGCGATCGGGACGGACTCCGATGGAAGCCTTGATGATCATGGTTCCAGAGGCGTATAAAAATCAGCCTGATTTGCAAGAGCATCCTGAAATCATAGATTTCTACGAATATTACAGTGGCATTCAAGAGCCGTGGGATGGACCGGCGCTACTGGTATTTAGTGATGGCAAGCGAGTTGGAGCAAGCCTCGATCGCAATGGGTTGCGTCCTGCCCGCTACAGCATTACTCGCGATGGCTATCTTGTCGTTGCGTCTGAAGCGGGCGTCGTTCAGTTGCCAGAAGATGAGATTGTTGAGAAAGGGCGGCTTGGTCCCGGACAGACGATCGCGTTTGATCTAGAGTCTCGCGAAATCTTGAAAAATTGGGATCTGAAAAAGCGGGTCGCGGCAGTTCATCCCTACGGAGACTGGGTGCGCCAAAATCGGCGATCGCTGCAATCTCAAACCTTTATTGACACCGCAGAAGCTAAAACTCAAGCGCTATTGACGGCACAAACCGCGTTTGGCTATAGCGCTGAAGATGTGGAGATGACGATTCAGGAAATGGCGGCACAAGGAAAAGAGCCGACATTCTGTATGGGGGATGATATTCCTCTTGCTGTTCTGTCCTCACGTCCTCACGTCCTCTATGACTATTTCAAGCAGCGGTTTGCGCAAGTGACGAATCCAGCGATCGATCCGTTGCGCGAAAAGCTGGTGATGTCTCTGACAATGCAGCTTGGCGGACGCGGCAACATGCTTGATGCAAAGCCAGAATATGCCAATTTGCTGCTGCTGGAATCTCCGGTGCTGAGTGAGCCTGAACTAGATCAAATTCGGCAATCGGGATTCGAGACGACTAGTTTATCAACGTTATTTGAAGTGTCAGAAGGGCCGGAAGGACTGAGACGCGCTGTCACTCAACTGTGCCAAGACGCGGCTGAAGCCGTTCGGGCGGGTCAGAAGATTTTGATTCTCAGCGATCGCTTAGATAAAAACGGCAACTCGGCTCGTTTGACGGCTGAGCAGAGCTATATTCCACCGTTACTTGCTGTAGGTGCAGTCCACCATCATCTGATTCGTCAGGGGCTCCGAATGAAAGTGTCGCTAGTCGCTGATACGGCTCAAGCTTGGAGTACCCATCATTTCGCATGTCTAGTCGGCTATGGCGCAAGCGCCGTATGTCCGTATCTGGCGCTAGAAAGTGTGCGATCGTGGTGGTCAGATCCGAAAACCCAGACGATGATGGAGCGCGGCAAAATTAAAGCGGCAAGCTTAACAGCAGTGCAAGCAAATTATCGCAAAGCGGTTGAAGATGGACTGCTCAAAATTCTCTCGAAGATGGGAATCTCTCTGCTATCGAGCTATCAGGGCGCACAGATCTTTGAAGCGATCGGCATTGGCGGCGACCTGCTGAACATGGGATTTTGTGGCACCGCATCTCGCCTAGGCGGACTGAGCGTGAATGATCTGGCACAAGAAATTCTGTCGTTCCACAGTCGCGCCTTTCCAGAACTGAGCGCGAAAAAACTAGAGAACTTTGGATTTGTGCAGTACCGTCCGGGAGGCGAGTACCACATGAATAGTCCAGAACTCGCAAAGCACTTGCACAAAGCGGTGGAAACTAAGAGCTTCGATCATTACGAGCTGTATCAGCGGCATTTAGCCAATCGCCCGCTAACAGCGCTGCGTGATTTGCTTGACTTCAAGAGCGATCGCCCGTCAATCTCCATTGACGAGGTAGAATCTGCCACAGAAATTGTGAAGCGGTTCTGTACCGGAGGAATGTCGCTCGGAGCCCTGTCTCGTGAAGCTCATGAAGTGCTAGCGATCGCGATGAATCGGCTGAACGGCAAATCGAATTCGGGTGAGGGCGGCGAAGATCCGGTTCGCTTCAAGGTGCTAAACGACGTAGAGCAAGGACTTTCGCCTGTCCTGCCGCATCTCAAAGGCTTGAAGAACGGAGACACCGCCAGTTCATCCATTAAACAAGTTGCGTCTGGACGATTTGGCGTCACGCCAGAATATCTGATGAGTGCCAAGCAAATCGAAATTAAGATTGCTCAAGGGGCAAAACCGGGTGAAGGCGGTCAGTTACCAGGACCAAAAGTGAGTCCTTATATTGCCATGTTGCGCCGCTCGAAGCCGGGAGTGACGCTGATTTCGCCACCGCCGCACCACGACATCTATTCCATTGAAGATCTGTCTCAACTGATTTTCGATCTGCATCAAATTAATCCCAAGGCGCAAGTCTCGGTGAAATTGGTGGCAGAGGTGGGAATTGGCACGATCGCAGCAGGCGTTGCGAAAGCAAATGCCGACATTATTCAAATTTCTGGACACGATGGCGGCACGGGTGCGTCTCCGCTTAGCTCGATTAAACATGCGGGTAGCCCTTGGGAACTGGGTCTAACCGAGGTGCATCGGGTGCTGATGGAAAATCAATTGCGCGATCGCGTCCTGTTGCGGGTCGATGGCGGCATCAAAACCGGCTGGGATATCATCATGGCGGCGCTGATGGGCGGTGAAGAGTACGGCTTCGGCTCGATCGCCATGATTGCTGAAGGCTGTATCATGGCTCGAATTTGCCACACCAACAACTGTCCCGTCGGCGTTGCTAGCCAGAAAGAAGAACTGCGGAAGCGCTTCCCTGGCACTCCAGAACATGTGGTCAACTTCTTCTTATTCATTGCGGAAGAAGTGCGATCGCTATTAGCTCGACTCGGATATCAATCTCTAAGTGACCTAATTGGACGCGCTGATCTGCTCAAAATGCGGGAAGGCGTGGAACTGACCAAAACCAAGACGTTGAATTTAGATTGTTTGACTCAGCTACCTGATACTCGTAACGATCGCAGTTGGCTTCAGCATGAGACCGTTCACAGTAATGGTCATGTGGTCGATGACGACCTGCTGGCAGATGCCAAGGTGCAATCGGCGATCGCCAATCAAGCTAATTTGACCAAAGACGTAGTGGTGGTGAATACAGACCGGACAGTGGCGACACGAGTAGCCGGTGCGATCGCGGCGAAATACGGTAACTCTGGTTTCAGCGGTCAGGTGACGCTGAACTACACAGGCAGTGTCGGTCAAAGCTTCGGCGCGTTTAACCTACCTTGTATGACGCTTAACTTGGTTGGTGAAGCCAACGATTATGTGGGTAAAGGGATGCACGGCGGCGAAATTGCGATCAAGCCGTCTATTGATGCAACCTATGATGCTTCTCGAAATGTGATCATCGGCAATACTTGCTTATATGGCGCTACAGGAGGTCGTCTTTTCGCCAATGGTCAAGCGGGGGAACGATTTGCCGTTCGCAATTCCCTAGCTGAAGCGGTTGTCGAAGGTGTGGGCGATCACTGCTGCGAATACATGACGGGCGGTGTCGTAGTGGTTCTGGGTCGGTCGGGTCGCAATGTGGGCGCAGGCATGACGGGCGGACTCGCTTACTTCTTGGATGAAAATAATACCTTCCAAGCAAAAGTGAATCCTGAAATTGTGAAGGTGCAACGGGTGACCACACCTGCGGGTGAGCAACAGTTAAAGGAATTGATCCAAGCGCACAGCGATCGTACAGGTAGCCCGAAAGCGAAAGCCATCTTAGCGGACTGGTCGGAGTATTTGCCGAAGTTCTGGCAGGTCGTACCGCCGTCTGAAAAAGATACGCCGGAAGCAAATCCGGATGCGGTTAAAGTTGCAATGTCCGTGTAACTTGCAGCCTGCAGAAAAGCGAAAGCGGGGATGCGATTTGTGTCCCTGCTTCTTCAAAAACTACTCAAGATAGGTTACTGGGTCATGTTCTAGACCTATTGATATTCTACTCAGAAGGCTTTGCTAGAGTTGGCTTTGGTGATTTAGCTCTATTCATTTAGCGTAGTACCCAATGAATCGAGTATTTAGCAATTCCTACAAACCTATCAATTTGTTGGAGTTGATTTCTGCGCCAAAAGCAGCGAGGAGGCCCCTGGTATCCCAAAAGTAGGGATGAAATCTAGGTAACGGATTATCGATAATACGGAGTTAACGAGGTTAGAAACCGCAAATCCCTGGCGAATCGCCTCGTCTCCGCTGCTATTCTGTAGCAACCATTGACGCAACATTAGAAGGGGAATATATGCGTGCCCCCACTGCACAATTTGCTTTACTTCAAATCCCGATGCCTGCACTATGGAGCTTAGATAGGAGGAGGAATAGCGCCGATAATGTCCATCTGCTGCGTCATAAGCAGAATACAGATGTTGGCGCATCGGCACTCCGATGATTAGCCAGCCATTCTCTATTAGGTGGTCGCGAACGGCTTGTAAAAACTCGACCTCATTCTCAATATGCTCCAATACATCCATCATGAACAGGACATCATAACGATGCACCATATCGGGATGACGTTGAAGGACGTTGTAAATATAAAGGGTTCCTGGCAATGGTGGACAAAGGTGTAGGGCTTTGTCATTCAACTCAAAACCATCGACTGCTCGGTTGTACTGTTGTGCCAGATGGCTCAGAATCAAGCCGTTACCACAGCCGATCTCACATATTTGAGATGCTCGACGAACCCAAAAACTGAAGTGCCGATCAAGCACCGCATTGCGATGACGCACCCAAAAATGATTTGCCTTGCCGTAATCAAACCAAGCATTTGCCATACTAACGTTGGCAGGAGAACTCAACTTTACAATTTGATTAACTACGCTCATGGTTTCTCCAATCTTCCGAGTGTTTCTGCAATAATAAATCGGGGTCTGCCTTTAGACTGTTCAAATAACCGCCCCAAATACTCGCCAATGATGCCCAACATCATCATTTGAAGTCCCCTAAAAGCAAAAATCATTAAAATTAGCGTCGTGAATCCTGGCACTGACCTCACGCTTGACCCTGCAACCTAAATGTTAAAAACATATAGCATGAGGTAAATCAATCCCAAAAGAAGGCAAAGGAGAAACGTGATCAAACCTAGATATAGGGAGAACCTCAAGGGCTTAAGAGAAAATCCTAGAATGCCATCCAGCGCTAATCGTATCAAGCGTGTGAGGTTATAACTAGTTTCTCCAGCAACGCGATCGGGACGGTAATAAGGCACTCCGACTTGGTTCAATCCAATCCAAGCCCGCAATCCTCTAATGTAGGGATAGGACTCCCCCATATTGGCTAGTAATCTTGCGGCACGTGACGAATACGCACAAAAGTCTCCCGCATCGAGGGGAAGGTTTGTACTAGAAAGCCAGCACAGAACGCGATAAAAGCTCCAGTAAGCCAGTCGTTTGAAGCGGTTCTTGCCCTCGCGCTTTTGGCGAATGCCATATGCAATATCAAAACCGTAAAGTACCTGATGCACTAGTTCTAATGCAACACTGGGTGGATCTTGTCCATCAGCATCCATGACTAATACAATGCAGCCATCCGGAGCATAGGCTAGCCCTGCCATCACTGCTGCTTGATGCCCAAAGTTTCGCGAAAATGCCAAACAGCAAACCTTACCCCGGCTCCCAATCAGTTGAGCGATAATTTCGCGTGATCGATCAGAGCTGCCATCGTCTACAAACAACAGCATGGGCAGTGCCATACTGCTAAATGCCGCGTCAATTTCTTCTACAACCCCAGCTAAGGTTGCTTCTTCATTATGGACAGGTAAAACAATAACAACTGAAGTGTTATTCAAAGAGTGTGACATGAATGAGTTAGCGCTTTTCAGAAATAGAGAGGTGAGATTGGGCGCGGAGTAGAACGTAGCCCAAAACGAACAATGCAGCCGTACTTATGCCAACGCCTACATGAAAACTCTGAGGCTTGAACTCGAACTTGACGGTGTGACGTCCTTCTGGTAGAGACACTCCGCGGAGGACATAGTTCGCAGAAAAAAGATGGGTTGATTTGCCATCTATTGATACTCTCCATCCAGGGTAGTAAACATCGCTCAACACCAAGAAAGCGGGTGCAGTGGATTCTGTCTGGACTTCTACCTGAGTATCAGAAATGAGGGTAGTTTTGGCAGTAGCCAGCTTCTGGGGCAAAGACTTGAGTGTGAAGTCTTCTTCAGTTAAGGCAATTTGGCTTGGATCGTAGGGACGACCGTCTGGAAGCTTAGACGTTTTGATCGTTCGTAAGATGTCTTCTTGAGCCATGGCAACCACTTCCGGAACCAACCAAGCACGAGGCATTGCCTGCTGATTTTCGTACACAATCGCATCTCCAACAGTTTCAACATACCGCCACTTAGAAGTATTGTGCAGATTCCTTGACTGGTCAGACAGCAGTAAGGAATGATCGGTGTCATCAATCAAACTGATTTTTTTTACCATGATGACACCAGGCCCACCGGTCCACTGTAGAGAGAGGGTCTTGAGCGGTTGCGTCTGATTTAATTGCAGGATACTAACATAATTGTTGCTGCTGCATGTCAAGTTCTCTCTCAAAACTGGGACACTTGAAAAGACAGGGGCGCGCTGATGCCGCAACTGAGGTTTGATATCGGCACAATCGGCTGCCCATTCAGCCGTATCGGGTCCTGCTTTTAGACTCCGATTTTCGATACGACCCTGAGTATCGGTGATAGAAACATTAACCACAGGTGTCAAATTGGGAATCGTCGTTGAACAGGCAAGCGAAGTTACGAAGCCAATCGCTGTTGTTCTTTGCTCCGGTACATTGAGGGTAATAGACTGAGATAGATTTGTGGCACAGTCTCCAGAGCCAACCGTTAAAGATAAATTCTCATCAGACCAAGCAATACCCTTCCGCTCAATGCGGACAGGTGTTGGCATAAACAGGTAGCGGACTGCCATCAGGTCTAACGAGCGATCTGACTTATCTAAACTCGCTGTAGACACAATTCCATCCGCAGAAATGGAATACAACTGGCTAATTCTAGCCAATGTCATTGGGGTATAGCCGCTTGCATTGGGAACTCTCCACAGTCGAGATAGATTCGGGATAATCTCACTGAGGCTGCCCAGATATCCGCTCATTGTTAAGATGCGCTGCTGGCTAGACTCTGTCAACTGCTGATATGTTTGAACAGAAGCAGTTGGAATTAGAGCGCTTGGTTTAGAGAATAAATACTGCCAATACGAGAATTGTCCAAAACTGCCTAAATCAATCAGCAAAGCGATGAGTAACGCAAGGTAACTCCATCGAGATTTGCGGCGGCTCCAGTATAGGAGCGTTGCAGCTGAAACCACGAAGACAACTAATGGTACTCCGATTGCAGGATTTGACCAAGGCAGTAACGGTAAGCTATCTACTCCTGCACTTAAAGCTTTAGTTTTAAGTTGCTTAGAAAATAGAACAATTGCCCCTAAACTAGCCAGCATCACGCTACCACTAGCAAACACAATTTTGAGAACGAGGCGGTGGGGTGCGAGAAATCGTTGCATAGATGCAACCCCCAACCCAGCTAAGACACTAAATGCTAGGTCAACCTCTACAAAATGCCGGCCCTGAGCACGAAACTTGTTGTAGGCAGGGATGAAATGATAGACAAGTTGAGCTAAGGGAGTGCTATTTCCAAAAGCAAGGAGCAACGCCAGTAAGCCTACACCCAACCAGAACCAGACCATTTGCCTGTTGCAGTAGGTGTAGACTGCGATCACCGCTAGCATTACAGGCAGCAAGCCTACGTAACCCGTTAGTTCTGCCCAATTCCATTCTCCCCAGTAGGCAATTTTGTAGAGGGAGGGGGAAGAATCAGGAGCAGCAGAATGGACAAATTTTCCTGTGAGGTATGGGAATAGCAACAGACCTGCCTGCCAGGCAGGTAAAGAGAAGCCTACAAAGTTTTGGAATGTCATCTCTGACCGTAGACTTAACGGGGCTAGCTGGACAGTAGGAATCAGTTGAATACTGGAGAGCAAGATACCTAAGCTAAATATGCCCGACGCAAGGCGGTAGTATTTCCATCGTCCGTGTGGGGCCGTCCAGCCAAACACAATCCCATAGGCGATCGTTAAGCCAATGCCATAAACTGAGATTTGTGGATGTCCTGATAAGAAACAGCAAGCGACTGAAATTGTGCCGACCCCGAACCAGAACTTGTCAAATCGATAGCGGAGCCTGTCTAGTGCCCATATTATCAGCGGTATCCAAGCAGCCGCATGAATCATGGTTGTATGGTACAGGTGAGCAATCATAAACCCGCTCAAACCGTAAGTAAACCCTGATATTGTGGCGGCTAACTTGGACTGAGTTAGGCTATGGACGTAGCCATAGGTAAAGCAACTGGCGAGGACGTAGGCGCAGATTACAAAGCTGTTCCAGGCGTGGGGCAGTAGCGAGAACAACAGAGATAACGGATACCAAGTCTGAATTTGCGGATCGGCAGCAATCGGAAATCCCGAAAAGAGTAACGGTGTCCACAGTGTGCGGGGGGAGGAGAATGCGGGCAAATAGTAAGCCAATGCGTCTCCATACGCCAAGAGACGATTAAAAAGGAGGATTGGCGCGAAGAAGATGATGTAGAAGGCTGAGAAGCCTAAGAGAACTGAAAGGACATGGGTAATAGAAGTTCTATAATGACCAAGCTGGTTCAATATTTCTATTCTGTATGTTTGTTGGTGCATTAAGAGTTGTTGGGAAATAGTTGAGGATGAGATCGAAGTTCGGACTACCCCGATTTGTCATGCTGTCATCTAGGTTGTGTTGATAATTACAGCCTTTTTCGATCTAGTCAGGTACAGTAGCAGCAATGCGTGAACCAGGC
>NZ_JCACKG010000243.1:0-2710 GCF_059505265.1 Myxacorys chilensis
TTGCTGAAACCACACTCCTCCAGTATCGCAAAATCCACACGTCTAGAACACGGCCTCGCCCGTTAGCCGAGTTCGTCGAAGTCTATGGGCAAGAAATTTGCCAGAAACTAGAACTAGCACCCGGCACGAAACTCCCTTCGTACTCGACGTTTCGCCGTGTCATGCAACAGCTGGATTATCAGGTTCTCGCGGCTGTGTTTACCGCCTGGGCACAGGTACAGCACCAGGTAGACACAGGTGAGTGGTCTGCTTGTGATGGTAAAAGCATCAAAGGGAGCGTTACTGATTACAGGGATTGGCGTCACGCTGGACGCATTGCACTGTCAAAAAAACATTGCATCACATTATCAAGCAAGGCAATGACTATTTGGTCTGTGTCAAAGCCAATCAACAGCGGTTATACCGAGGCATTGCCCAACAATCGAAGACGCAGCAGCCACTTAGTTGCTATCAAGAACAGGAACAAGGACATGGACGGAGCACGACATGGAAAGTCAGTGTGTTTGATGGAGTTGCAGCATTTGGGCATGAGTGGCCAGGAATCCGAAGCGCGATTTTAGTGCAACGATGTGGGTATCGAGACGGAAAACCATTTGACGAGCGGCAGTCCTACATTAGCAGTTTTATCGCCAGTGCTGAGCAGTTTCATCGCATCATCTGTGGGCATTGGAGGATTGAGAATCGATTGCATTGGGTCAAGGATGTTGTCTTTAACGAAGACGATGCACCGCAAGGGGGAAGGTATGCAACTGCGAATTGGTCAGTGGTCCGCAACTTTTTCATTACCTTTGCTCGTATGTTGGGCTTCTCTTCGATGGCTGCCGCCAAGCGGCACCTCGCCAATCACCTGGACAAAGTTTTTCCCCTTCTACAATGAAACAGCCCTGCAGCCACATAGAGCAATTAACGAAATTAACGCAGAGGAGTATTTACGTAATAAAGGGTATCAGTGTAATTATTTGATAGCTAAGGAATGGACGGTAAGCAACCAGGCTCAGGAATTACTCAGTTTCTACAGGTCACGGGCATACGGGTTGTGTGGGCTCGTTCCAGATGAAGCGTTTCATCTTGCAATAGATGAGTTTGAATTATTTTGTCATGACTACTACGGTCCATTGGAGGTGGAGTTATCATCTCAAGCACGATTTGAAATATGGACATACACTGCAAGCTAACACTGCGTGGCAGCGGACGGACGAAAGCTATTTGTGCTGAGTTCAAGGTTGCTGGCTACTGCTGCACTTCACCGTTATATGACTGACTGTGCAACAAACTGATCTATCGATTATGTGAGATAATTCCTTCGCTTGATACCGCAGACAAAGCACTAATTCTGAGTTTCCAGAGATAGCCGTACTTGTTGCGGTTCGCCCACGGATCAGCCTTAAACGCCCCATAGTTGCCGAAATTATGAGCGCATCCGGGGCGGTTGGAATGGTGCAAATCACATAACGGAAATACTTGCCAAAGTGGAATCTCGAACCCTGGTAGGGGCAAGCTGTAACCCCATAGGATCGGAATGAGTGAGAAGCCGAATAAGGATAGCGGGCTGATTACAGAAGAGATCGCAGACAACAACGCAACTGGATAGACGATCGGAACGCCATAGAAAGCGTGATGCACTTCAGTCGCAGACGATGAGCAGCAAACACACTTCCCACGAGTAAGAGACTTTGCCCGCTTCGCTGTTTTGCGCCATTTCTGGGGATGGTAGCGTTTAGCGGCTTTAGGATTGCTGCCCCATCCATCACGTTTAATGGTTGTCATCCTTACTCCTCTTCAGTCCAATACTCTTCTTCTTCGGCAATGGTTCTAATGTCATCAGTGTAGAAAAGATAAGGCTTATCATCGCCTTTAATCTCACAGAGCCAAGCTTCTCCAAATTCACTAGGATCGCCTGCCTCAATAATGGTGACTTCTTCCCCTGTTGTGGCGTCAGTAAATTCACATCCGATTTCAATATCTCTAGGCATGGTTAAACGTCCTTTATTTTCGAGAGGTACAAATCGCCGCGATCGCAGAAGGGAAAACCCACACGGCAGACTGAGGAGCGGAAAAGCCAACGAGCAGCGCTGCCAGTCCTGAGATGCTGGTGAAGAGGGTAGTTTTGAGCGCGATCGCAACTAAGGTTTTGCGCCGTTCTTCCAGCAATGCCGCTGCAAGTTGCTGACCCGTGATGCGATCGTTCTCCAGTTCGGTTCCACATTGCTTTTGCAGAAACCGATCAATGCCGGGATGATACCGTTCACTAAATCCCTGTTGCATTGCTGCCAGCTTGGCATCAGCTATGATCGCGCCTAGCTCCAGATCGTCTTCAATTCCCAGATCTAGCGGTATGTCTGGAAGTTGTTTGATGTGCTTCATGAGGCTTGAGAGTTTGAGCTAGAGCCACAAGACCGGAGAATGTGATCGCACTCAGGATGAGGAGAGCGGTTAGAGTTGTCAGATTGTGCAACAGTTCAGAGCGGTGATGGGCTTTCGCTTGCTGCCGTGCGTGAGCCGTCAGAATGTCGATCGCCTCTAAATCATCGCCATGACAAGACAAGTAGCCTGTAGAAGTCGCGGTGAACTCGATCGGGGATCTACTCATTTCCATCATCCCCATACAGATCGGCTTCTTTAACGCCGTGAGCTTCGTAAATCGCGTTTTTCAGTAGGGTGTTACAGCCTTTTCCAGCCTAATGAGGTACAAGCTAGAGTAATGTAAAGT
>NZ_JCACKG010000244.1:0-52926 GCF_059505265.1 Myxacorys chilensis
GTCCATCGCACTTGACCACAATCTGCTACTTCCCGCTTAACCCGAACTCAGGTTAAAGCAGATACCTGAGCGATTTGACGTAGCATGTTGTTTCTCCTGGTTCGAGCGAATGTTTTTCAGCTTCTGAAGAGAAACACGTTCGTAATTTTGTGCTTATGCACGTTCGCTGAAAAATCACGTTATGTTCAAACCGCATCCGTGGCAACCGAGCTGATGTAAACCATCGTTTCGTAAGTGGGTTCAGTGTTACTCTACAAATGAAAACGCCGCAAAGGCTATCCCTGCGGTGTTTGAGGTTTGACTGAAACAATCGTCTCGTTTTGTCGCTTTTTCTATGTACCAATATTGTTCCGGTTAGCTACAGCTATTGTTCCATTTAGCATTCAAGGTTGTGCCATAGGTCTTATAGCATTGTGCTCCACGAGGATGATTGATCTTCTTGTTGAAGATGTCGCGCCACGGTTCCCAAAGAAGTCCAGTTTTGACTTCGCCACGGATACTGATATTTGTAGCATCGGCTGGCAACTCATACAATTTCTTATTGCCCAACGCCAAATTTCCCGTACTGGATGATTGCTCCTTTCCTCCAGATGTATAGGTCAGCTTATAACGCGCTACATAACCCCCTTCGTTGAAAAATGTGAGCGCTCCCGATTTTGGTGCAGGCGCAATTGGTGTTGAAGGAGCACCCGCTTTGAGGGCGTATGTCCCATCACTCGTGCTGGATACTCCGCCATTGGCGCTACTAATTTTTTCTACCGTCATTTGTCCGTTTTGAAACCGCGCCAGCAGATATTTGCTCTGAGAAGCTGAACCGGAATAGAACACAGGCACCGATCCGTAAACCGTGGTCGCAAAATCATTCCCTGGGTTCGCTTTACCAATCACTCCATGGTAATGTCCCACAAAAACTGCTGACACGTCGTATTTTTTCAGGATGTTCGCGAAACGGGATTTTAGTGACTCTCTGGTAGCCTCGTCATACCCATCTTTCCAGTGTTCATCAGAATCGTGATAGTTCAAGACGATCGCTTTACCTTCATTTCTGGCCTGAGTCAAGTCTGCTTCCAGCCAATCTAAGCTTTGCTTAACTCGAACAATCTTACGTTTTGCTGCACTGGCATCAAAGCCCTCAAACGTCTGTTGATAGGTAGGATAGTTGTGCAACTGCACAAAGTGGACATTGCCAATATCCCAGGAATACGCAAGGCTACCAATGTATTCGGTACGAACTTCCGGGAACTTGTAGCTGTTACTCTCTCGATAGTCAAAGCTGCGGACATTGCGTTTGCGAATCTCATCCCGGATATACTCGACCATGCGGATACCACAACCGTTTTGGTAGCAGCCCTGGTTACTATTGCCAACCTTAATGTTGTTAGCATAATCGTGGTTGCCAAGCCCCGCATAGATAGGAACAGAAAGGTTTTTCCAAATATCCTTGTACTTATCTAACTGCCAATCATGACCGTACGCCGTGATGTCCCCATTCAAAATCATTCCTTTCACATTACCGACTTGCTGTGCTAGCGCATTCATGCTGGCGAGATGATTTTGATTTGCAGTGATGGAACCTGACTTTTTTTGCTCTTCGGTTTCGGTTGGATCCTCGGCATCTGTCCGGGCTGTCCAGGGATATTGGGTATCGGATGAGATGATCATCGAGAAATTGTCACTCGTTTGGGCTGAACTGCTTTGTACATGTGCCCCAACTGACAGCAGTACACCAAACAACATGCAGCTTGCCAGAAATGCTTTTTGAGCTAAAGCTCTTTGATGCGTCTTCATGTCTGAATCTCCTTAAACAATAGAGGTGAAGTGTTTTTATGTCCGAAAAGAGGTTGGAGCAACCAAAACTAAGCAGGGTAAACTAGCCACCAAAGCGAGCATCCACTACCGCTGTAGATGAAGTTCGAGATGGTTAGCAAAAGCCGTTTTAAGTTGTTGGAAGCTTTATGAGTGTCCTGTGGATTGGGTGTTGCCCTTTCGTTCTTCAGAACACCCTTACTCTATCCGTTCACCTCAAGTGGGTCGATGGCCATAAATTAAGGAAAGTTAGGGAGCTTTTTAAGGAGCAGGTGTGAAGATGACTCACATTATTAGTTAATTATTGGATGTAACTTTCCTTTTTCGTAGAAAATCTCACCATCAGCGCCCAATCTAAACAGCCGCTCATTCTCTCTGAAACGTGGCGGGTGGGTTAGCAATCCCAACGCTCTCAAGCGCTACCATCCTCAGAAATGGCGCAAGACGGCAAAATGGGCAAAGTCCCTTACTTGTGGCAAGTGCGTTTGCTGCTCAGCCTCTGCTACCGATGCTCATCACGCTTATTACGGCGTCCCATCGTCTATCCAGTAGTAATCATTTCTCTGGTTGTTATTCTGATTACTCCATTTTCCCTCTTCGGATTGTCATTGATTCCGATTTTGTGGGGTTACAGCCTGCCGATACCAGGGTTTGAAATTCCGCTCTGGCAGATCTTTCCCTTATGCGACTTGCACCATTCCAATCGTCCCGGTTGGGCCCACAATTTCGGCAATTATCAGGTATTTAAGGCCGATCCGTGGGCGAATCGCAATCGATACGGCTATTTGTGGAAACTCAGAATTAGTGCTTTGTCCGCGATATTGAGGGCATAATCAAACCGTTCCTTACCCCTCATCCCCTCAATGACCGGACGCCCCTCACCCCTTACACTTCGCCCGAAGAGGCTTTTGATAGCCCTGCTCATCTCAGTCACCACAGTAAGCGCTCTGGCGATCGCAGTCGTGCTTTTCTACCATCCAGTTATGGTCTGGCTGCATCACGGGCAATGGTGCGCTGATGTGAATTCAGAAGCCAAAGTGCAGGCGGTTCATTATGGAGCCGACTGCGATTGACTGTTGAGACGGTGCGCGATCGTATGCAGAAACTGTCATCCAAGAAGCAATCAGTAATCAACTGACTGCAATCGATTTGGCAAATCAGGTTCCCTCTGCGGTGGTGGAATGCGCTTGGGCTAGGAAACAATGAAGACAGTATTGACCATGATCATAAACGGCAGCTAGACGTGAGCTGAGCCGCACTCTTGAATCAGTAAGCTATTAGGTCTGGGCTCAGCTTCACCCCGCGTTCCTGCTCCAACAGAGCAGATAGTTGGGCACTTGTATTGGGATTATCTGTCTGTGTGCACAATCGAGTAACACCTTAACGCTCTACTAATGAGATGGTTTTTGAAGATTAATTGTGTGTAGTAAGAACGGGCGATCGTATTCATTCGTAAACATCACTGCCTCCACCCGCTTTACAGGGTCTAGCTCACTACAAGCCAGTTCTGCGTAGATTCTGGCATAGCTGATCGCTTGTTCCTCCACGGCTCGTCGTTTCTTGCGATTACTCGCTCTTTTAGTTGAACCAGTGCGTCCTGTACTCACAAGGTCAATCCACTTCACCTCAACGACGGCAAAACAACCGTCCCCGTCAGTAAACACTAGGTCTCCACGTCCTTTATCCGTTCGACCAGGTTCTACCTCCCATTCGTCCTCAATCACATACGAATAGTTAGGGAGCAATTGAGTGCTAGATAAGACAAGTTTCCGCTTCAGGGCGTATTCGCCATTTCTGTCCCAGTTTCGACCTTCAAAGTAGGCACGAAGCACTCGATTATGATGCTCAATTTCACGCTGATCCACAGTGACTGTATGTAGCAATTCTAACAATGATACTAGTTGCTTCATTACGGAATGAGGCAGTTCCGTAAATCCTGAAGGCACTGTTCACTGAGTCCACTAGAGCTTGGCAAGTCAATCTTCGGCAAAAAGAGTAAAGTGTGGTTTAACAAGCGTTAATTCGTAGCTCGATCGTGGCTTACCTCTTCGACCTCTCCTTCAACCTTCATGCCTTCAAACACTGGGCAGAAACAGGCGCGTGTTCAAATCCCTGCTTTCTTGCTTGTCGGAAGAAGCGTTCCGCCTCTACTGGGTTAGGTGAAACATCGGCATAGCCTCGAAGCGCGATCGACCCTAGATTGTTCGACGCGACGCCGTAGCCCTGCTTGGCTGACTGCTCATACCAGTGCATCGCCTGCGACACGTCTTGAGCTACACCCAGTCCTAAATCATAAATATTTCCAATCATGCACTGAGCCTCGGCATGTCCCGCTTGTGCGATCGAGGTCAACAAGCGGAGCGCTTCAGCATAATTCTGAGCCTGAAATGCCGCTAACCCTAGATCAAGATCTGATTGTTCCATTGCCAAAAGCCAACTCACTATGCTGAGTTTAACTCATGGCCTCGGCTAAGCTTTACGTGTGGTCTAGGCTTATTTCTTTAAAAGCATGCATAGCTTAAGCAGCTCCTACAAAGTGCTGAACTTGTACAGTCAATGGCGGGTTACGCAACATCCAGCTTAATGATCAAGTAGGGTAGATTTCTGCGTGCTTTGTTCGAGGTTGAGCAACTGGCTTCAGCAGCGACGTCAACAACGGTTTACGGTAGTTGAGATATGCAGTATCCTTTAAGGTCTTTTTGCCATTGCAGGAGAAGGTGTATTCCTCCTCTAGAGATAGAGCATCGAGAATGCTTAAGTCCCTCAAGGCCTTTACCTCAGTGTCAAACATCTGAACAACTTCTACGCATTCTGCATAGGCATCTGGGTTTTCCAGATACTGTAGAAGCTCAAATACTGCAATAAATTCAAACTTCTGCCCCTTAAAGCTGTACATGGGGATTGAGTGATTGTGGTAATGCGCCTCATCTCTTCCGCAGTAGGTTCTGCGACCGCACCAAGCTTTTCTGACTTCAGGTGAGTTCCGTTTAGTTGCAGAGTTTCCAAGAATGCTGAAATCATTGAGGCTGATGACAGTCAGAATACAGCACGTACCCTCTTCATCCTCATATTCACCCACAATAATTGAGCGAATCACAGGAAAAAGCATTGTTGTTTTACTCAACACCTTAAACAGTCGCTTAATTTCGCGGTCAACCTGTGGCTGTTTTGGAAGATAAGTCTTGACCTTACAACCATTCAGTTCGGGGTTGAACAAGTTGATATAAAACTGTTCTTTTTCGTTCAGTTCATCGGTTGAAAAAAGATGCCAGTAAATCTTGTGTTCCAGCTTACGGTTTGTGCGGATTAGTTGAGGATACCTATGATGGTTTCTACCGGACCAGCGAATTCTCAGATCTTTAGCCTGTCCAACGTACCAGACAAAGTTTTGAGCATCCACTACAACATATACGCCAGAGGCGTTTGGAAGGCGCTCCCTGTTACTCAAGGAGACATACTGCCAGTCCGCCCATTCCATGTGGTTGCTCATCGTTATTCTTGAGATTGGGAGAGGGCAGGTAGAAAGGAGGTTACCAGGAATAATCTGCCAACAATGAGTTTATTCTGCATGATGGGCATTGAGTGATGTACAGACAAAGAATGCCCATCTAGGAACTCTTTTTATATCTCTGATTTCTCAGCATCATGCAGAGTCTCTCACTGCTAACAGATGCTTGTGGTTCCGAGTTGCATTGAGAAGATTGCATGGGGTGATGGAGAATTCGTCGTTACAGTCGGGGGATCGTGTCATGTAACAGACTCTTTAGTCTTCCCAAAAAAATCACTGACATCTAGTTGCCTGTTAGCCTCTCATTCACCTCGGTCAGCCAGTTACATGAGTGTCACTCCCAACACGGAATGCCTTGACCTTAACGTGTGGATTAAATCATCACGAGATTACAATCCTTGCATAATATTCCAGTTCTAACCGTATAAATCAGTATCAGACAACGCCACACTGCTCTACAACAAGCATTCAGGAGACCGATTATGTTGCACCTCACCTCCAACAAATTCGTCGCTTCCCTCCTTCAGCCCATCGCTGCAAAACTCGACGAGATCGAGATCCACAATTCAGAAACAGCCCACTTCTTCTGTCGTCTCATCCCGGCTCAATGCCCGTTTGAGCGCGATATTCGCTGCTTCGGTCGGGTTCTACTCCACATTCCCCCCATGTGCAAACTGAACCCGTTCTATGAGCAAGTCGTCGGTTTGCGGTTCAAAGCGCTTTGCTACTTGGCTGATGTGTGCGGTGAAGATGTTGCAGCCTATTGCTAAAGTGAATCAAGCTTAAACTTGGGCACGCTAGTCCTGTAGACTCACACACCCTTGCATGAGACGCATCACATCCAGCGCATCACTTGCTATCAGCGCCGCGATACTGGCCAACTTTCTCGCCCTTCAATTCCCTGCACAAGCAGACATGACCGCTAAAGTGGTCTCGATCGGAGATGGAGACACTCTGACCGTGCAGCAAAGCAACCGCAGGGTGATAATCCGACTCGCCTGTGTGGACGCACCGGAAAAGGCTCAGACTCCTTGGGGCACCCAATCGACCGCTAAACTGAAAGGTCTTCTCCCGATCGGGCAGTCAGTTCGGATTCATGAGGTTGAGAAGGACCAATACAACCGAACGGTGGGAGAAGTATTCGTCGGCACTCGATCGATTAATTTGGCCCTAGTTCAGTCGGGTGCGGCTGTGGTTTACCGCCAGTATCTCAAAGGGTGTGCAGGCAACGAAAATCAGTATTTGGCAGCTGAACGACTCGCGCAATCGCAAAGACTTGGGTTTTGGAATCAACCGAGCCCAGTGATGCCGTGGGAGTTTCGGCGAGGGAATGGGGGACAAAAGCCACCATCCTCGACACAAAAGCCGAAGCCAGCAGCACAACAATTTCCAGCGTGCGTCAATTCGGATTGTGACTGCTCTGACTTTGGGAGCAGAGCGCAGGTCGATGCCGTATTTCGGGCCTATCCTGGCGACCCCTTCCGTCTCGATGGGGATCGCGATGGAGTCCCCTGTGAAAGCCTCTAAGATGAAGCATCGCCCTGGCGCACTTTTCTCATACGACTATCCTGGGTTCGCTATCTGGCTCCGAAGCGATTATAGGCAATGGCTGTACGGTGAATCAAACGGTCTGTGAGAGATGATCGCATTTCTGCTTGTTGGAGTAGCAACCCGTACTGATACTGCTTGGGCAAACAAACGAAACTTTGCTGAGCCTGTGTCCTGATTGAGGCAAAGACCCAGTTTCTCGCACTATCAACAGGCAGAAGCCAGGGTTTCCTTTTACGCTCTGGCAACAGCAGTGCTTGGGAAGCCATGACAAGGAATAACAACTGTTCTGTTGCGGCAATGCTGGTATGGATTGATGTCGCTCCGATCTCGATAGTGCATCGTTAGAGCTTCCAAGGTTCTTTTTGCTGAGTGGCAAGCCACAAGCCAAGGCAGAGCAGCGCAAAGAAAATTACCGCAATTAATGGACGATCGCTTGCACCCGTGAATCCAGCGTCACGAGCAAGATCGGTAGCATCGAGAATCGTTTCAGCGTCAGGCACCAGCATGTAGAGGTGAGGGGACACCATTAAGGTTCCCAAAGCGATCGAGAAGGTGAGGTATGAGTAAGACTCAGCTACCGCAAAATCAGGATTAGGCGTACCCTATCCGACTAAAGCGGTGGTTCCATCTTTGAACAAGCATGAAGCCCTCTCATCTCAAGTTCGTTCAGCATCCCGTCAATCAATTTCAGCGGTGCATCAGAGTAGGGCGAAAGCTTGTCTATTCCCAACTTCAAGTCATTCAAACGAGTATAGACCTCAGAATAGCTGACAAACCCAATCCTCATCGATCTAGCCAGTTCAACGATCGTCTCCTTATGAGCCATCAAGTTGATACCCCCTTTCCTGGTAGTATTTGGCAGCATATCGACCGAAAAACTGCTCTTCAACGCCTCAATACTGACAACGGGTTCTCTAAACAACTCACCAAAAGTTCCAGGAGCAAAGAAGATGAGGTTGCACTCTTTAGCCAATCCACTGTGTCTCTGTTCAAAGTAGAAAAGCATGGCATACTTCAGGACTTGCTCAACGGTTGTCTTAGCCCTTATCTTGAGCTCAACACCAATGATAGACTTGCTGCCGACAAAAAGCATATCCGGTTGAGTGGCATCATTCAGTCCCAAACCTTCCACCTCTTCACAACTTTGATAGTGGTAGTTCTCTTCTACCAAACCTGAAATGACAGACCGGAAGAAGTGCAGATACAGACTTTCCGGCAATAGGCGAAAGAAAAGATTGAACTGATGATTAAGACTGACTTCCATAGCCTTGAGATGATCCATTACCTCTTTGACGCTCTGGTACTTACTTTCTGGATAACCCTTCTTACCGAGGTGCTGGGGTTCCCAGTAGAAGAAGCTCATAATGTCGTAATACTCTGTATTCCAGGTGCTTGCCATATCCGCCTCCACACTACTCGATGTCTCGCACTTCACCCATGATTCTCACGGCCAAGATATTCGTCAAGAACACCTGCAATTCTCAATAAGCGCAAGAAAAAAAGGCGCGATCAGATATTTTTTGTCAATCGACACGAAGCCAGTCTGCAAGGTTTAAGGCTTGTTTGGTGGTAGCCCTAACTGTTTATGGAAGTCGTCACCGTGGTGAGCTGTCTGCCAGCGGTTTGGTGTTTGGTCGTTGCTGCGATTGGCTTTGCCAAGTTCCGAAGGATCGCACACCTTGCAAACCCAACGATTGGCTTTGCCAAGATCCAAAGGATCGCACTCGTCGTAGAACACCTTAAGGACTCCTGCACGTTCTCGGTTTGAGAAATTCTGCTCGTGGGAACTCTGGAGAAAGGCTCTGGGGACAACACATGCACTCAAACACCTCGAACGGCACAACCTTTAACCTTGACCTTGAAGGGAACGAACACAATACTCAAAGCAATGCTTTAGTGGCGATCGGCGGCAAACTACCAAACTGCTTTCAAGTGTCTACGGGCAAACTTTTGGACGTGATTGTCGCCTTCAGTCCGCGATACCGAAGTCTTGATGCCAAACAAGGACGGCAGTTCAGGCAAACGCTTCGTCAAAAACTGTATAACAAAACCCGCCCTGGATTCTACTTAGAAGTCGGGGAGCTGCTTCACTTGGCTTATGCCGGTCAACCGGGTGGAGCGAACACCCAACACCAATGGCGGATATTTTGTGCAGGTCAACTGAAACCTCAAATCGAAACCCTGATTGCAGGAACGTCTTTAACTGTGCCTGAAACCGGATCTGAGCAGCAAAATGCAGAGACTGGAGCAAGCGGGAACTACACCAGAGAGTGGGGTGGCTTGTACTTACGCTCGGAAGCTGAAGTAAGAATTGCAGAGGCCCTCAACCGAACCGGACTGCTATTCTTTGCCAACGTTCGTGGACGAGTTGGACTTCAAGGCAGCGTCGTTAGCAACGACCAGCTCACTGGGCGAGTAGAAGCTGACTTCATGGTGTTCTACCAAGGCAAGTGCATGATTTTGGAGGTGGATGGTCAGCACCACTTGGAAGAAGGGCAGTCTATTCGAGACTATGCCCGTGATCGGGTGCTGCTCCGAGCGGGCGTGCCGACAGTGCGTTTTACAGCGAGAGACTGTTTGGAACGACCTCATGAAGTAGTGTCAGAGTTTTCGTCCATTTTGTTGTGTAAGGCTTAGAGTCAGTCCCGTTGGAGAAACCGAAAACTAGAATTTAGGGCGCGATCGCAGGTAAGAGCAAATGTGGAAAAAATGTTAAAGCTGGCTAATGTACTGGAGAAGATCGGCTTCAGCTTTGAACCACTCACCAGTCAGTCGAATGTCACTAAACTGTCGATGTAGGGATTGTTCTAGCGCTTGAGCTGCTTTAGCTCCATCCACTTGTATTGACTTCAGCAGTTTCAACTCGGCTGGACTCGCTGTTTGAAGTGATCTCATCCGTTTTGCCAAATTTGTTGCTCGACCAATCTTAATCGCATGGCTATCTTCGTTCAGAATAAAGTAAACGAAGTGAGTTTGATGGCTTAGCTTCTCGCCATCCAGAGAGTGAGTTCTGTTGCCCGGAGTCACAAGTTTTGCGGTTGGGCTTGCCCAAGTTTTAATCCAGGCACAGATTGCTGGGATAGTTAAAGACTTTTGCGCTCTGATCGTCACCAGTTCTCCATCCAGGTTCAGTGTGAATTTCTTCGCACCCACTTTGCCTCTATACGGAAGGTTGCCGTTATTAGGAAGGTTGATTGGATTAGATCGAGATATCAAGTATGTATACGGATACCCTGTAGGAATACCGAATCGTTTAGCGTCCTCTGTTGTGACTTCTACCCATCCCCAACCTTGGTAGGGATCGTTTGGATCTCTGTCAACGTAAATCACGTTCCAGTAGCTCCTACCCATAACCCTGTGCTTCTCTTTGCAAACTAGATTCCGTTTGCCTTAGATTGCCCCAACTTAGAATGTAGTGCGCGATCGTCAATCCAACTCGCTACCTTCTTCTTGCGCGTGGGCATCTTAACCAAAGCGAGTTAACTGAGTTCGCAGTGAAATCATGGGCAAGGGTCAGAAGCCGATGGTCGGAGCTAGGATTCCTCAAGCTTGGAAAGATCAACGTGAGGGGATCTGCCAAGCGACGGGCAAGAGTGAACGTGAGGGAGTGCAGGAAGCGATTGGTCAATATTTGAGGCGCACTGACCTTAACTCAGTTGAATCACTCGTGAAGCGGGTTGCCGCGTTAGAGTTGAGGCACGATCTCAATGACGTGTAGCAAGCGGCGATTTGACAAAATTGGGGCGAGGCTAGCACTCGCTGAAACCGGAAACACCTGGAGCGGTAAGCGGCGGGGCGTAGTACTGATTTCTGCCCAGAGTGCCGATGTTAGCCTCTCACAAGCAAGGGTAAATAGAACCAGGCTTTGCAACACAAGAACTGCGAATGATTGAGAAACCAGAATAAAAATTTATGAGTGAACCGAACGATGCTCACTTTCCCTTCCAATGCAATCAGTGTCAGTACAATACTCGCAACCCTCATCTGCCTTGCGCCGTTCACCCTCACAAAATTGAGGATGCTCGATGTCCCGACTTTGAATTAGATACTTCACTTCCAGCGGGTGAATGGTGGGAGCCGGAAGGAGCTGCGTATTATGGCGGTGAGATCCTGATCGATCCAGTTCAACGATGGACGAGAGCGCAACAACTGGCGCTGCTAGATTGGCATCCCCTGTTTACGGAACGCTGTCCTGATTGTGAGCGATCAATGACTCAAACCACTCCAGCACGAGTGCATTGGGACTGTCAGGAATGTGGGTGGAAAGATGATTCGGTTTAAGGAGTCGAGAATCCGATGGGAGAAGGCTCAATGAGTGACGAGTGAGAGTTACGAATGAATCGCTGCCCATTTTGTTAGAACAGGTTAAGCAAGCCACTTTTGAGATGATTGAGTTTACAAATATCTCCCCAACCCTTGAAGATTATTGGCGTTCCATCATTCTGTTTGGTCGCAATTCTGCAACCTATAAGTTTGCGCTAGCAAAATCCTTGCTAGAACTCGCTCCATCCGGCAAGAGCTTCGTGACTTGGGAAGAATTGGCTCGTCCCTTCTCCCGACATATCACCGAGCATTTGCAGCAACGTGACAAGCAGGGCAGTAGTTCATCCAGCCAGTTTCTGCACTCTTGCCGAGCTTTCAACCGTGGCACATTGACTCAGCAGCAACTGATTGACATTACCGTTCGACAGGGATTTGAGAACGTCATTGATGCCTTTCACGTCGTTGGATCGAGTGAGATTCCCGAACGCTTCTTCCACGGCAAGAGACGCGGAGCTAAGGGAATCGATATCAGCGATCGCCTATTCCAGCTTCTTGAGCAGTACCAATTTCAAAACTTACCGCATGAAGTCGAAGCTCGCTGGCGGCTGGTTGAAACCGCATGGCAGCTAGACCTGTCCACGCATCTCGTCGATGTTGAATACCGTGAGTTCAATGGCTTGCTTGTTCCTGAAACGCTTAAAATGCGGCGTAAGTCTGTTACCTCTTGCCGCAGCGGATTAAACGGCTATCAAAAAGGCAAATGCTTTTACTGCTTTAATGAAATCTCGATCGAGGAAGGGTCGCTTGACCTAGCCGATGTGGATCACTTCCTACCGCACACCCTGATTCGCGTTAGTGCAATTCCAAACATTAATGGGGTGTGGAATCTTGTGCTTGCCTGCCAAACCTGCAATCGTGGCGAAAGAGGTAAGTTTTATCGTGTGCCTGCCCTGCATCTGCTAAAACGGCTGCATCAGCGCAACGAGTTTCTGATTACGAGCCTACATCCTCTGAAAGAAACCCTAATCGCTCAAACAGGCAGAGATGAAGCCCAGCGACGATCGTTCCTGCAAACCCACTACAATGAGGCGACGCGGCTTCTCATTCATACGTGGCAGCCAGAGTTTGAATATCCTGCTGCATTTTGAAGATGACCATTGACTACTACAACCGGCAAGCGCTCGCCTTCTTCGAACAGACGGTCGACCTTGATATGCAGGAGCTATACCAGCCATTTCTGAGTTGGCTTGCTCCTGGCAGTCATATTCTAGATGCGGGCTGTGGTTCAGGACGGGACACCAAAGCATTTCTTGACCTGGGGTATCAGGTCAGTGCGATCGATGCATCAGAAGCAATGGTGCAGCTTAGTTCAGAGTTCACGGGACGGACCACGCTGCTGATGACGTTTGAGGGCATGGCGTTTGAGAACTGCTTTGATGGAGCTTGGGCATGTGCATCGTTGTTACATGTTTCTTCTAACCAAATTCATTCGGTCTTTCAGCGATTTGAGCGGGCACTGAAGCCAAACGGAATGTGGTATCTGTCGTTTAAATTAGGCAACGGCGAACGGTGGTACGAAGGGCGCTTCTTCAATGATTTTGATGAAGCGCGTCTAGGCGAAGCAATGAGTGCCCATCCCCATCTGAACATTGTCGACCTATGGCAGACTGAGGATCGCAGACATCGGAGTCAGGGTCGGTGGTTGAATGCTCTAGTGACGAAACGGCTTGATCATTAGGGATTGACGGCACAATGAAGTCACAACGCAACATCCGCGTCTTTCACACGTTGACTTGGGTGTGCGACTTGAACCAGGATAGCTGCTGACCGATTCCTAACCCTTTTAGGGGCACTTCAACCGTATATCCAGCTTCCTCTAACCGCGTGACCAAGTACTGCCTGTAATATTCACCAGCAAACAAACGAATTAATTTTACCTCTGAATAATCCTGGAAAATTTGGTTCAGGACATCTTCTGACCATTGCCGACGTTGATTTGCTGGCAACACTTTTAGAGTTTGTTCATAAGACTCGATGACCGTATCGCGATGCACTAGCCCGTACTTCGTAGAGAGAATACACCAGTCCAAGCCTTGCTGTTCAACATATTTTCTCGCCTTGAAGAACCAATCCGACTGATATAAGTCTTTCGCGGCACTCGGTTGGGTGCCCTTCTTGCCCACACACGATACTAAGGCGAGACTCTCACACCTGCTCATTGCCGTTCACGCCGTCTGTATTCAGGAGGAATTCAGGAAATGCCGCACTGGCGATCGCAATCAGTTGATACTCCAACGACGTCAGACGAGTAGAACCTAACTCCTTCCAAACGCCGATTGTTCCTGTTTTCCAAGCATGAATCCAGAAGTAAATTTCATGCTTCAGGACTGGCTCACAGGAGGGAAAAGACTCAAACAGCTTCGCGGCCCATTTTTTGTATTTTGGAGCCATCCTCTCAGAAGCATGGTCAGGGCAGACCACCGCACTTAAGTCGCCAATATGATAAGCATAGGCATCACCCCAACGGCAAAATTTAGCCTTATTGCCAGCGATATTCTTGATGTTAGCCGACAAGTTCCTGCCTTGCTTCCCATGTTTTTCAGACTTGCCAATGTAAAGAGGAATAATTTGATGATCCTGCTGCCAGAACATCAAGTAAATCAGTCCCTCATAAACGTTCTCACCCTGCTTAAAATCGTGCAGGACCTTGCCCACCTCATGAATGACCAAAGATTCCATATCAGCAGAGCGTTGCAGCAACCGCCGTCCACTGGGACCATACGGCATTGTTTTAACAACGTTTTCACTCGTATTGAATAGTGGAACACCGATTTCTCTAACAGCGTAATCACTACAGAATTGCTGCCATAAGATGAGCGACATATCTAAAGTGTTGGTAGCTTAGCGTTTGCCATATTAACTAGCATTCCCAATCAGGATGACCTATCTCGCAGTTTTCAGTTGCCTATTGTGCCTCGAGGACTTAATCGTTTGTATAAACGTCAATTTGGGACTGCACACTCCACGCTCCCAGTCGGAGATGATGATCGATGTAGGCACGAAGAACCAGGGAGCCTAGGGTCGTGCTGTTTGCGGTTCCCTGACCGAGCTGACTTGAACGGAAGCGGACTCTCGACTCATAAAACCTTGAACATCATAAAGAATCGGGGCGAGAAAGTGAATCCACTAACTCTTCGATCGCCTCCCCATCAGAACAGGTTTGTAGCTCAGACTTAAACCACTTCTCTTCGCTTGGGTCTGTGTCTGACAGTTGGTAGACCAGCAACACTCCAGCGACTCGCGCTAGCGTCAATGGATCAGGAGAAAGATGGCTGAGGAGTGCTTGAGCGGTTTGATAGAGGTGTTGAATGGCATCTGCATCCTGCGGTTGTCCAAGTTGCACTGACATTTGTTGTAAGTTTTCTTGAACCGCCTGGACCAGCGTTGCATCTTCATCGCGATTGAAGGAGTAAGACATAATGAGGGCGTGATATCAGAGGGTGGAATCTCACCTATCTTAGTGGTTTGAATCATCCTCCAGTGGGCGCTCCTGGCAGTGCAATCAAGAACAATTTGATTTTGGAAAAGCAGACATCTCCTATGTGGTAGTGTTCGAGAAGAGTCCAGGGAGGAGCTACAGCAGGGTTAATTGAGTCTGTTGCAAAGACGGTTCTGTGGCACGAGGAACTGCCTGACGATTGACTCCACCCGGAACTGTAAACCAGGTTCGTAGGGCTTTTGCTTGCTCTAGATCCAACGTATCTAGGTCAAGAGCTGCCGGAAACAGGTCGTGGTCGGGAAGCATTGCCCAACGGACTTCGCTCTCATAGCGATCCGCTCCAAACGGCATGAGGCTCCTGGGTAAACGGGTGAGGTAAGGAACAATGTTTTCCTGCTCGATAAACGCCTGCCGCTGTTGTTTCAGGTGCTGGACTCGTCGCATCCTCGCCTGTTGATAGTCCACGATGGGCGCAGGATAGTTCTTGACCAGAAGCGGTAACTCCAGATGTGCAGTCGGAGTGTGCCTCAGTTCTGGCACCCACTTTTTGATGAACTGCCCCTCTGGATCAAAGCGCTCGACGGCCATTTGCCCAGGGTTGTAGATGCGCGTCCAACTTTTGTTGAGGGCTGCGGTAATACCGGCCTGCATCGCCCACTGGTAGTGATCGATCGGACAGTCCCCATCAATCAAATGCCGCATGAAGTGAAGCGCCCCATAGCGCCAGTTGATACCCAGCAAATTGCTTAGAAAACTGGCATAGCAGGCACGGATTCGGAAGTTGAGCGTTTGCCATCCACCCGTTGCCAGCAGACAACGAGCTGCTGCATCAATTATCGGAAAGCCTGTCTGTCCTTGTTGCCACGCCTGGTACAACGTCTCATCAAACTCCTCGTCTCCATCAAACCCTGGGTAGAGCGACCTTACTTCTAGCTGAGGCAGATAGCGAAATCGCTGCGTGAACCCGCTATTCCAGCGTAAGCGAGAGACAAACTGCTGGCGACTGCGCTGAATCCGCTCATCTGGGCTGTCCTTCAAGCATTGCACAGTTTGATAGCATTCTCGCAATGAGATGACCCCGAATTTGATGTGCGGACTTAGCCCCGATGTTGCTTCTGCGCTGGGATAAGAAAGCTGCCAGTAATAGCGCGTTGTTTTTTCCTGGATGAACTGTTGCAGCAGGTGTCGGGCTGCTTGAGTGCTGGCAGGCGGAGTAGGTTTGCCATCATTGAGGTGTCCGACTGCTTCGAGGGAGGGAATAAGTTCGCTCGATATCTCTGGTGGAACGTGAAATTGGAGTGGAGTGGGAACGATCGCCGCTTTCATGTCGGCGTTCCACACTTCCCGATAGTGCTGTGAACTCACGAGTTCAGAAACGGTGCCCGATGGCTCAAACCAGCGAATTTTGAGTTGCTGTTGGGTTAAGGCTCGATTGAGACGGGCATCCCGCACCCGACCGTAAATGCGCTCAAAGTCGATGTGGGCGTAAATCCCTTCTGCTTGAGTTTCCCGAATGAGTTGAGGTAGCACTTCGACAGGATCGCCCGATCGTACAATCAATCGTCCTCCTCGCGCTTGCAGGTCAGCATCGAGCGATCGCAAGCTTTCCAGCATAAAGGCGACCCGTGCGGCTGCGGTTTCAGGATGATGCAGCAACGCCCGATCCAGAATGAACACGGGAATCACCGCTCCTCGCTGAGTTGCCCGATGAAGTGGCGCATGATCTGCAACTCGGAGATCTCGACGAAACCAGACGATCGTGCGGTTCATAGGGATGAGTGGAAGGTTCCTTTCAGCCTAACGAAGGAATCGCCGTTTGGGGACTGTCTGACATCACGAAGCTGATACTTCTCGCTCAGGATTAAGTTTGTATTGGGCGGGATCTTCTTGCGCTTTGATGTAGTCTTGTCGTCGCAGTCTGTAGAAAAACATTAGGGCAACACTCTGGCGCGTTCTGCGCAGCACAGCTTCATCTAAAGAACCGTAGAGGGCATCAATCCTTTCATCGGTCGTGAACATCTGTTCCAATATCAAACTGAATGGAGTACCGGGAGGGTTCCGTTCTGGAGACCTTACCTATTGCTCATGCCAATCACGCCCTTCAATCGATTGAACAAACGCGCCACCGACGATCGCTTAGTTGGTGGAACTGTCTTGAGAATGTCAGAAATCGCTTTTTCTAATTCCGATTCTGGGACAACAATCAGATTTTCACCACAGTCAATGGCTTTAGCGATTCTTTTAAGCGATTCATGCTGATCGATCGGAAGCCGGATTCTTTCAACCGGAGAACTCCATTCTGGTTTTCGCCCTGACCCTTCCCGATATCCTCCGATGCCCATTTGATTTCTGCCCAAAATCAGTTATTAACATTTTGAGGCAGGAATATTAACCTACGACTGTAGATTAAAACTTATGGCTGCTTTTATTAATAAGCATCGCTTCTCATTCGCTTATTGAGAATTCAGTCTAGTCCAAACTCTGCTGGACTACCAGCCTTTAACGAGAAATCAAGGATTTCAGACCCTAGCTTGGGTTATTTTTGCTTGGACTTCTGCTGCGATGGCAGAGTTTTACGCAAATGGTCCAACATCAAAGCATTACAGAGAAGCACTTCTAGTCATTCTCAATAAGCTGTTTTTAGTCCAGGACTAAATTTGGATTACATCGCTAAACGGTGATGAGAGTGATCACCCGCGATCGCACTCATTACCCATTTGAATTGCTTATGATTAGTTGACAATTTCCAGTGTAGGGAAACCATTTTCAACCAGTGCCCGATCGAGCAATTCTAATTCTTCCGTCGTAAAATCTTGACCCACTGCTGCCAATGCCAGTCGGATCACGTTTACGGTAGCAACAAACCTTTCATAGGAGCGAATACCGAACAGCACAAACCCCAAACTGGTGTATCCCATGTTTGCGGCTCCTGATGACATACCCACTTGTTGAACTTTTAGGAGCAGTGGGGAGTTGATCAGCGCACCTGCCAAGCCAGCCCAATTCTCAACGGGCGGCGGCGGATTCTTGAGGGCGTCTAGTTCTGCCGTTAACGATTCGATTTGCGTTGTGTAGTCTGCTATTTCAGCATTGTGCTGTTCCTTCAGAGCTGCGATCGCGCTATCTATCGCTGGCTGCTTCTGGGCTGCAATCTCAGCTTTCTCAGCTTCAAATTCTTGTTGCTTTGTTTCCCACCATTGCTGCAAAGCGGTTTGAATCGCAGAAGCCAACTTAGGATTGTTGGCGATTGTGTCTGCGACAGCACCGAAATTAACGCTATCAACTAGAACATTGCTCGGATCAATAATTCCAATCATTTTTCTATCCTATTACTGAGACTCTAACGTTGCCTGAGAAGATTTGAGATGTAGTTGTGTTGCGGTTGTATGCCACAACGGTTACAACATCTGCGGCGGACACATACCCATACACATTAAAATTTGTATTTGGCGTCGCGGACGATGGATTAACGTTGACCTGATCGCCCACTGTTGCGCCCGTTCTTGCCACCGTGACTGTCTTTGTTTCTGTCGCCGCAAAGCTAATTGTGTCGAGTGCTGAAGATACTGCTAGTAGAATGCGGCTAATCGTCGATCCACCACTGCTAACTTTGAGCGTCCCCCCGATCGACGCATTTCCAGATGCAGCAATGTTGCCCGATACCTGCAATCGATCTGTAGAGCTAAATGCTGTGTTTGTGCCCACCAAAACATAGCCCTGAGCTACGCCTGTGTTGCTAACCTGCAACCCAAGTGGACTACCGGAATTGTAGATGCAGCTCATCGGTGTGCCAGATGCAGCATGAGCAAACTGGAGGTTGCTCCCGGGACCAACACTGACCAATGCGACCGAAGCGCCTGAAGTGTAATCGTACCTAAATCCCCCACCTGCCGAAGGTGTGGTAGGAGCAAGAGCAACTTGCTGACCTGTAACCGTGATCGAGCCTGCACTGCTCAGTCCTGCACTAAAGGTTTGAGTCGGCGTGAAGATATTCGTCTTGCCGAATGTGATCACGCCGGTGGACTTGTTGACGTTCAGGGCGTCACCCAAATAAGCCCCCGCCGCATCGTAGTAGGATAAAACCAGATTGTCGGACGAATTGGAAAAAAGATTCCACAACGGGACGCTGCCTGTAAACCAACGAAAATCCTTGGTGCTCCCCGATGCGCCTGTAACCGTAAATTGAGAGCCTCGAACCGTGTTTGCTGCTGTGCCCCCGATTGCGCTTGGGGCTGCCCAATTGACAAACGAATTATCGAGCAGTCCGCTACCGTTTGTCAGTGGAACCTTGCTCGCGTCAGCAATTCCTGCCGATACCGCGATCGCAGAGATCCAGCTTTTGACATTGTTGACTAAGGCGAGAATGCTAGTCGCCATTACTGGAAGGGGATGGGGCTAGAGTACTGGAAGAAAATTGCAGCAGTGGAGGTTGTATACCCCAACTCCTGATAAATCTGACCGCTGACATAGCTTGGTGCTGTGGCGGTTGCAGCTCCAGCAGCGCCAAGATATACGTTTACTCCGTTAGACAACCCAGAAACAGCAGTATTTAACCCTTCCTGGTAGACCGTCGCCATGCCTGACGTTACCGCCGCCAAAACAAATCCCCGCGCTGCTCGACCGTTACTCGCGTCTGCTTTGCGGGCAGTTAGAGTTCCAGAAACGTCGTAGAGATTGACAAAATCGCCTGCGGAAAGTACTTCTGAGGTTGGTACTGATATCGCCTCTACCTGAACGCCGGTTGGCATTAGAGAGACATGCAGTTTTCCGGTTGAATCAGTCGAAACAATTTTGTTGGCATCTGCTACGCCCGCGCTTTGAGAGATTGCCGTAATAAAGGTTCGGACGTTATTAACCAGTCCTAGAAAGACGTTACTTACTGCCATACGATCGCCTCTTCAGGGGAGAATAAAATTTCAGTCGGGCTGAGTGCTTGTGCCACTGGTCGCACAAATCCAGTTGCGGGGAAGGTTTGAGTTAGTTGTCCGCTTTGCCCCAAGTAAATCGGTTTGCGAATATCCCAGTTCCAGTACGGGTCACTAATGCGATCACTAATTACAGCGCTAGCAGAAGCGCCTGAACTAAACGCTTGTTTCGTAATTGCCAACACAGAGAATGCGTGATCACGAATGCTGCTATCGGCGTAGATCAGTCCATAGGTATCGCTTAAAGTAACGACCCTCAAAGCGCTGAGTGCGATCGCGGCAACTCCTGAAAGCGATTGCGATTGAGCAGATGCCAACGCCTCAGATAAACCCGCAATCTCATCGATCGTGGGATAGGCCAGCGTTTTTCGGTTTCCGACTCGCTTGATAAATCCTTCAGGCATGAGGCATCCAGCAAACTACTGGAGATTTCCCACGGGCGAAAGGATGAAGGATGAAGGCTCATTAATTCGGCATTCCGTCAACCCATGCTTTCGAGCCGTTGAGAGTAACGATCGCGGCAGATCCTGCCTTGAAGCCACCGCTGGTGACGCTCTGGCATGGCACAATGCCGCCGCCGTCGAGCTGCACCATTGTTGCCCCTTGCTCAGCATTGCCGCCTAAAATCTGCCCCGTGAGCTGTTGTTTCGCATCGTCGCTCTCTTGCAGCGCCTGCTGCTTTCTGGCATAGCTTAGACGGTTGCTGGCCTGCTGTTCACGAATCAATTGAAATGGATTAGGCATAGCAGTTAAGGATGATAGGACGCCGATAAAACTCGTGTTTGCTCTGGGTCGGTCCCTGGCTTGAGCGGATAGACCGTTTCAGAAAATGTTCGTTTAGACTTGACGCCATTCTGCCCGCTCTCGAAAACGTTCGCGGGTGTTTGCTCTGGGTCCGTTTCACCAAACTCTGCTTCTTCGATCGCAATCCGTTGGCTGTTCTTAAATTTGGCATCCAACACGCCCGCGACACTCGCAAAATTAAAATTGTCACCTTCAGCTTCAGCCTCAGAACTGGCTAATAGAGAAATTCGATAAAGCTTCTCTCCAATCCAATTTGTAGTTTTAGGGTTGAAAAACCCATACGCGAAACTGATAAAAATCGAGAGATTTAAGCTGGGTCGTGGGTCGAGGCGCTGATTCGAGGCAGACTGCTTAAACAAATAAATGCCACTATCGTTATAGACGGCGTTGTTTGATTGGGATGTGACGTTGCGACGAAAGCCATAGGACTGAGACAGGTCTGAATTAACTAAGTAAGCGCCCGACTCCTGAACGTTGAAGGTGTATCGGTCCCCAGTATTGTCAGAAACCGTCGACAATATTTCTGCTCGGTCGGGCAGCACATAAGTCTTTCCGCTGGCTTCAATCTGTTCGCGATTCGGTTCGGTCATGCGTTTTATATTGTATTCTCCACTCTGTAACTGTTCTCGATACCAGTAACCATGCGCCCCAGTTCTATTGGTGATGGCAACGTTTGAAACGATGGATTCCGAAGTCTCCAACTCGTTACTGTTCGTGGTCCACAGCCCAAACCCTAAATTTCTCACGTTCGGTGAGGTTCGGCTTGGGGTGTACCCTGATTCATAGGCGGTGTAGAAGAGCGATCGCAGGTCAGCATTTGGGTGCAGCTCTTTCAGTGTCCAGCCGCCGCTATTGGTTTTGACCGCGCAATCGATCACCATTTCGTCTTTGAGGACTAACCAAGAAGCAATCCAGCGATCTCCGCCCAAGTTATTAATTGTGGCCTTGTCAATCTCCAGATCTAGAGAAGGGTTCAGTTCTCCAGCCACATAGGTGGCAATTTTCACGGGTGACTTCTTCCAGCCGCCCACGTAGAGGCTCACGCTGCCCTCTTCCCGCACGGTAAACAGCACCTTAACTCTGCCCTTGCCAATCACAGAGGGAGGCTGATCAGGTCTGTTGGGTCTAGGCATTGAATCTATCGCGTTAGCACTCCCTGCTTGGTTGTATTTCACGGATTGATTCGGCTTCATCCACCCATTCGTATTCGTTGCATTAACGGTAATGCTGTTATTGCCGTTGCTGACAATGGCTTGCCCTGTGTCCGCGTTACGTCCCTCGTATCTGCATTCTTGGGTGCGATTCACATCTAACTTCTGCTGCCGCTCTTGCCCTTCTGCATACTGCAATCGGTTCTGAGCTTGAGTTTGGCGAATTAAATCGAGGGGATTGCTCATAAGACCTACTGATATCCTGCATCGTAAGCCCAGTACAACGTGTCATCGAACGGATCGTTGTAGTATGGCGCTTGATATTGCACCGCAACATAAACAGTGTCGTATAGGGTAACGCCGTAAGGGTCTTGAGCGCCAAACACAAGTCTTTGACCCCGATAATCAATCGGAACGTCGCCAGGACCAGTCGGGGCACCGGGGTTGAATTGTCCAGGGCTGTAGATCACGGTTACTGGGCTACCACTACAGATTCGCCAATCGCTCGCTGACGATGTCCCAACGGCAATCCATAAGTTCTTACGATCGCTACGCACATCTGCAACCAATTGCCCGATCTCCGTTGGGATCGTCGTCGGCTTGCCGTTCTGCACGGTTATAAGAGCGGTTCCACCATCACCACCGCCTGAGCTACCACCATCGGCATTAGGAGGATGCATTACCGTCCACGCGCCGACGCCATCATCGGGAACGATCGCACTGTCTCCATCATCAGCAATAACGATCGCGCTGTCGTACTGATACCACTTCTTCTTAGCAACAATGGTCTTCGCCATGCCATTAACCCGACGATTGGCAGGAATGGCTCTTAGGTCGGCAACCGTGGCGACGGCATATCCTGTCTGCATTACACACCTGTCCCATAATTTGCATTCATGCCCGCAAGGTAGAGGTCATAGGAATACGGTTTGCTATCTTGCAACAGTCTCGGATCAGCCAAAATATCAAGCAACACAATGTGAGCGGGTACATAGCGCAGATAGAACGTCCCTGATCCGGTCGAGGTAATGTCAATCGGAGTGATGCCATCGCTTGAGATTTGGAAGCTATCGGTTGCTGCCGACATCACTTTGTAAATGGCATTGCTGCTAACACCATCTGGGAGGGTTGATCCACCCTGCACGCTAAACAGCACCTCATTGCCCGTTGCGAGTCCGTGAGCCGTTGCGGTGATCACATTTGTGGTTGCGTTCACATTCGCATCGGTGAGTGTCTTGTTGGCGGTGGCGTGTCCATTGGCAATCAAAAACACCGTCTGAAATTGCAACGCTCCACCTGCTGCCAGAAAATCACCTGTGACCAACGGCGCATCATAACGTTTGTTGCTGTTGCTAAAACTGCCAGGATTGGAAAATAGGATCTGCGATCGCTCGTAGCCATTTTGCTGGAGCAGCTCTGCATTAATAAAATCGGCTCTGCTACTCGCACGAGTTAATAACGTGGTGTCTGCTAGGCAAAGGTAATACTTTGCAGGGTCTGGCAGTGCCCCACCGCCGAAGGGAAGCATGAAGTGATAGGAAACCCAATCGTTATGGAAATGCCTGGTCATCGCCCAACCTCAAAGGATCGGCTGTAGATTTCCTACAGGAGGTTGCTCCACTGCGTTCCACTCATCTCTTCCCACTGATCTTGAGTGAGGTCTTCCCAGTCGATCGACCCTACCCCATCACTACCCAATCCAAAGGCAAACACGCCCTGCTCTGGGTTCGAGTAGCCCACAAAGCTAAATCCCATTGCAAACCCAGCTCTCACATCCGGCTGAGGACGAATCGCAAACCCAAGTGCAAACTCACCCGCGTCCTCAATGGGAGCGAGGTCATAGGTGCGATCGCGGCTCGTGAAACTAAACCCAAGTGCCAACTCCCCTGCATCGGTTTGCTGATAGACCGGAGCAACAATTGCTGGGTTATTCGCATCCACAAAACCTAATAACATCCCATCAAAACTAATGACGCATCGCCGCTCTGCCATCGCGATCGCGAACCCATCCATCAGGTATGCTGCTGTGCCATCCAGTTCAACCACATCGCCCCGCGAGAGCGGAGCATAGGCAAACCAGCCATCATTCAAATCTGTCGTGATACTGGCTCCCTTGTAACGTCCCCAAAAGATGTTGCCCCATGCCGAGGCAAGACGGCTGGCTTCGGCTTTTGCGTTGGCAATGCCCCCACTCACCCCGCCCGACTCCACAACTGCCGAGAGATACTCAAAGCTGAGTTCTTTGCGACGCGGGCGAAACGGACTTGTCGCATCACTCGGAAACTTACCTTTCCCTGACACCGTAATGTCTTGGGTCGTAAACGGCGGTGAGTAGGTATCGGGTGCGGGCGGCTGGGCTTGCCCAGAATTGGACGTGACAACGGTATTGCTGGCATCGACCAGCACCATCAAATTCGCCGAATCGTAGTACAGCGATTGCTTAATCAGCTTCTCTCTCAAGGTATCGGTGAGATCCGGATAAAGAACTGGAATCACCTTCAGCACCTGCGTCTCGCTCTGCCATTCCCCAAAGGTGCGCTCTCGCCACGTCTGCACTTGCCGCTCTGCCTCATGCATTGATCGCATGGAGCGATATTGCGTCACGTTGGCAGGCAACGCTTTGTAGCCAAAATCCGCCGGAATCACTGTCCCGATCGCCTTGTAGGTGCGTGTGGTGATTTTAGGTCCATTGCCCAATTTCTCTAGCTCTGGGATATCTTGAGGGTCGTCATCCTCATCGGTTGTGCCTCCACCAATGGCTGGGGTTGTCACCACCGCAGGCGTTAGCTCATAGCGATATACCACATGCGTTTCTTCGGTCAGAGCCAGTGTTCTCAATGGGAAATTCTGAACGAGAGCCTTCGGATAGGTCGATAGAATCTCTTTAAACACTGAGTCGAATAATTGATAAATCTGCGTCACATGCTCTAACAACCGACCTTGATTGCCTTGGCTACACTTGCTCTCCCCGGCTTTCCCTGTCAGTGGTGCGTTGACCTCATACTGAAAGGTCTCAATCCGACATTCTGAATCGATTAGGGCAGTTCTGCCAAACGCAGGCACATCCCGTACAAAATCAATTGGAAACACGAGTCCTTCAGGTTGTGCTGTCCAGCTTTGCACCGTGCGGAGCTTCTTGGCGCGATCGAACTGGTCGAGCGTCCGCGTGCGCTTGGTGATAATTTCTGCCGCAGAAGATGATCCTGCGAGTAATGCAGGTCCATACTCTTCGCTCTGAGTCTCGGTTACATCGCCCGTTTTGCGAACGATCGTCACCTTGCCCCGAATCAGCACCTCTTCTGAGGGTTGATCGCCTTCCAGCCGTGAATAGTCTGCCGAATCACTCGCCGCATTGAGGCTGAGGATTGGAGCCGATTGCTGGGCATTAATGCTACTCGCACGCACATTGCCGTTACTATCCACCCACAGAAAATATCCTGCTGCGGCTGCGATCGCGCCTGCTTGCTGGAGATAGTTACCCTCTAGCAGCCGTGGGGAGGGGTGATTGAGAGAACCGGGAACCGAGTCGATGAGGCTTGGGCATCCCGCCGCCGCTAACAGTCGGTTAATAATTTCACCCCGCGAATTGCTTGTGCCAAGGCAGATCCCCGATTTGTCTCCCTTACCCTCTTTGAAATTGAGCAGAGCAAATACATCGCCCACTTGCAGCGTTAGCTTGCGAGTCTTCAGATCAAATCCGCTGTCAAGAATAAATAGTCGTCCACCTCTTGGGGATGGGCGCAATATCCCGGATGTATCCGCAATCTGGACAATGATCGGGTTGCCTCGACTCCAACGGCTGTTGCGCCTGTCGTCCAAGCTCTCAAACCCGTTTGGACGCCCTAGAACAATTTCTCCAGTGAAAATGACCAAGCCAGATTGGTCAAGTTTCGAGTCACTGCCCCGAAAACTGACTAATGCAGGCGTGCAGTCCAGTCCTGCGATCGTGGCTTGATAATTGCGAATGCTCAGGTTAATCATGCCACCACCCGATCTAGTTCTTTCAGCACAAACCGCGCCAAGTAGCGATATTGCAGATTTGCCGTCTCCTCCGCCTTTGGCTCAAACATCCGAACGGCATATACAGCAGGGTAAGCAATGCCGCCGCCGTCAATTGGGGTGATGTCTCCGGCTGTCTGCCTGGTGGGTGCGATCGCATCCTCAATGTAAGGCTGGATCGTATCTGAAAGGTAGATTTGAGAATCCTGCTGGTTGCGCCGATGCCGCTCTGCCCTGGCAAAAATCGCCCACAGTACACGCCACTGCTCAATTCCGACGTAGGTTTGAATTGTCCAAACGAACTTTGCCTCATACAAGCTGCCATCGCTTACAGGCGAACCGAATAACGAATATTCCACTTCTCCAGTCGATGAAATCACCCGCTCATAGCCACCTTGGGCAAAGCGTGAGGAGATGCGATCGCCCAACGTCAGCGAGAAGGTATCAATGCTCAGGGTTAATGTTCGGGTCATGGGGCAGCGCTCAAACTGCCCCATAATTCCTACTGAGAGCGCAAGCTAGAGCCTGCGCCCTTATTCATGTAGTCGGCGAGGAAGTGGGTTAAAAGAGAGAGGGCAGGAAAGTTTCCGAGAGCCTTCTCTTGTGTTTATGCCTTGGATTTTAACCGGAATGTACAGGTAAGCGGAAACGCTCAAATCGCCTGACCGCAAGGCTTTCTGCTTTACGACTTAGCACAAACATATGTTTATGGCTATACTAAACTCATAGCAACGTATATCTATAAGCCTGTAAAATCATAAACACTTAACAACACAGTTTCCGATTTCTGTCGGGAGCAATCCTCGGGTCACGCGTGCTTATGGCTATAAACACCCGGAAAACAATGACTTTTGAAGATTATTTGTCCTATGATGACGGGACAGATAATCGCTATGAGTTGGTAGACGGGGAGTTAGTTGAATTGCCACCGGAATCTGAACCGAACAGCGCGATCGTAGACTATCTCTTTCTCAGGCTAGTAGGGATTGGGCTGTCGTTCCGCCTGATTAAACGTCACAATTGTGAAGTTCAAGTTCCCGTTCTGCAAGTGAACGATACTCAAAATCGTTTCCCCGATTTAGTGGTGTTGAGACCAGAGCATCTCGCTCTGACTCAGAAACGCCTCACCATCAAGTTAGACATGCCTCCGCCTCAGTTGGTGGTTGAGGTCGTGAGTCCAGGTAGGATTAACCGAGAGCGAGACTACAAAAGTAAGCGCGAGCAGTATGAGCGTGTAGGCATTCCTGAGTATTGGATTATCGACCCCGAACAGCAAGCCGTTACAGTCTTAAAGCTTGCAGGCAGCAAGTACAGTGACGTTGGTATGTTTAAGGGCAACGATGCCATTGTTTCTGAGACCTTCCCTCAACTGATCTTGACACCAGCAGAAGTCTTTGCAGCAGCGCAGTAAGCGGAGCCAATCTGGGCGTTAGGAGTCACTTCTTAGGAGCTAGCTCCTTGCAGTCGCGATCATGATCAATTGTTATATTGCTTGGTAGACGCGTATCGCATAGCTTTGCCTGGCTCAGTTCTCGCTCTGTTATCTGTGCACCTGATAGGATAGCTCTATTGAGGTTGGCTTTACTGAGGTCGGCTCCGCTAAGGTTGGCATTGCTAAAGTTAGTCTGAAAGAGAATGGCTCCCTTGAGGTTGGCTTTACTAAGATTGGCTTTGGTGAGGTCAGCATCACTGAGATAAGCTTCACTGAGGTTGGCTTCGCTAAGGTTAACGTTCTTAAGACTGGCTTTGTTGAGGCGAATTTTGCTAATCTCCGTTTTGCTAAGATTAGTGCTGTCGAGGTTAGATTTTTCCAGAAGACCACCCCTCTCCTTCTCATCAGGTTTTTCCTTCTTAAGTTCTGCGTCAGGGACATGATTGAGTAGATCAGCCGCTCTCAGAAACTGAAAAAGCAGGTTTTGTCTTTCGGTATTTAAATCTCGTAGAGCGGTCGTGGTTCTCGCCTGAGCCAAAATAAATTCATCAGAGTCAGTTTTGGCTTGACGCAACTTATCTTTTAGCAGTTGAGTCATTTGGTCGAAGTACTTTTCTAGGGTCTCTTGTTTAGCCCGATTATCAGCTGATTGTGTGTCTTGATCTTTCGCCACCTGTTGAAACTTCCAAGCTGCCCCTAATAGGACCAATGGGACAATCAATAATTGTAGAAAGTCCCATCCCTTCTTCTCTCCAAATCCTGTCCACCGCCAGAACCGTCTGAAACAGTTGGAATCATGCTTCTCGGCTTCGACTGCTTTTACTGCCGCCTCAAAGGAGTGGTCTTTACCATTTTTCCATAACTCATATCCTTTGATACAGACCTGCTCATACGTAAAGGAAGGGGACTTTTTGGGACTGGGTTCTGACATCTGCGACTACGGGTGGATGAATGCATTCTTGAGAACATACATCAAATGATACGCAGTTCACTCTCACTAAAACAATGATGTTCAGACTAGACTGCTACCCTTCCATCCCGGAGTAGACCAATGAACCGGCAAGGACTTCACTGAAAGGGATTTAGAGCAGGTTGGCACGCTAATGTCACGAGCAATTTAGAGAGTTCTACAGCCAAAGCCCCGCTTAGAAATCAAGGTTGGGCTTTATTGGCTTACTGGTTCCCGCTGGGTTACGATTCAGCGGGTATTTTGCTTTAATCCTCCCAGACCAACTCTCGCCAGTTGGGAGGAATCAACCCTTTTCTGAGTGCCCTTGCAACCATCCCTTGATGACTTCGATCTGCCCTGAGTGTATGGCAGATGACGCACAGCGTTCTTAGGTTCTCATCGATGTTTGTCCCTCCTTTGCTTAATGGGATCTTGTGGTCAATGTGGCATTCATTGAGGTTAACGGCTATGTTGCACCGTTGGCATTGAGCGCGATCGCGGTTGTGGATGCGTTGTCTTGTCAGGTTCCAGATCTCTCTGGGTTGTCGTTTGTGTTTCCTTGCCATGCCTTGCCAAAACTCGCCCTAACTTGCCTTGCCATAACTAGACTCACCGCACCTAACCTCGACTCGCCACGCCGGACCTCAATTGCGACCTATAGCCGCTTCAATAAGAGTTCTGTATATCCATGCCTTGCCTTGCCAGAACTCGCCTTACCAAACCTGACCCTGCCCCGCCTTACCTCACCCTGCCAGAACGAGCCAAGCCACACCTCGTGAGCTTATGCCGCTTTCTTTGACGCTAATTCAGCCACATCAAACAGCATAAGCTCAAACCTGCCGTAGCCGATTGACCGTCCATCCGCGATGCCCGTAAACCGGCCTGCATCAAGTACCGCCGCCTCCATCTCCCCACGAGACACGATCGTTTTATCCCACTGAACGTGGAATGTTGCCGACCATCCAGACGACGCACCGATTCGATAGCGCAAGTTTCTAGCTCGTGTGCTGGGATTTCTCACGCCTTGAACATCCAGGAACACAGACAATTCAGGGTTTTGCTCAGGTTCCTCTGGAACTCGCAACACCTCACCATCACGCTCAATAAAGATAAAGTCTTCCTCAACCTGCAACGTTGCTGAGATGAACGGCTGCAATGTGCCCCGCTTGCGTGGGGTATGCTTTGCACCATCTCTAATCGATGCAAACAGATAGCTCGACTTGACGTAAAGCCTGCGATCTCCCGTCATCAACACGGTTTTCTTCCACTCTTCAGGATCATGACCTGCAACGCCTGTTTTCTCTTGCTTTTCAAGCGGTAGCGCATCGGGGCCAAAATGATGCCAGAGCAGGGGACGGACACCACGCACTGTAATCTTTGCTCTAAGAATATTCGCCATACTGTTCTTTCCTAAATTTGTGAACGGTCAACACGTCAACCCAGCTGATACAAACAAAACTGCTCTGCACTCTCTAGCCCCAGTTCTTGCAGAATCTCGGATTCATCGAGTGCAACGGTGATCGCTGAGAGGTTAGATTCTAGATTTCACGGGATGTCAAGCCCTGCATTTCCAGTTCTAGGGCTTGATCGGTGGCTTGCGCTAGTAGTTCAACTAACTGGCTCAGAGCTTCACGGCGGTGTGGCTCAATACATTGATCCTGTTTTGCCGCCATAATCTCTTTTAAGCGCTCTAGAACTTCAGAGAGGTCATATTTCTCCTCAAAGTGTTCGAGAATATCTTTTAAGGTAAAACCTTGTCCACGGATAGCAGCCATTACTCCACCTCTCCAATGATGCGATCTTCGTGAATAATCTCGATATCGTCCCCTTCCTCTCCAGTTTCGATGTTGTAGTCCCATCCAGGATCACAGTTCTCTGCAAAGGCGATCGCGACCCGTGTGAAGCGACAGCCGCAGATTCTGCCCTCGGAAATCTCTCCTTTTCGATCGCCTCTAGCTTTGTACTGGACGGTTTGCCAAAGCTTGTATTTTGGTTCTGGCGTGGGATTGCTCAGATAGGTGTAGAGTTTTTGCTCAAGTTTGGTTAATGCTGCTTTCGTCATGATTCTCTCCATTACGCGAGTTGATGGACACAAACCTGCTCTGCGCTCTCTAAGCCCAGTTCTTGCAGAATGAACGTTGCAATCCAGTGGGGAAATTGAACGAGCGAGAGTTCAATTCCATTGGCAAACACGCCTAGAAAGTGCGATCGTCCAAAGGTTACAACCGCTTCATCCACCAAAGCATCGGGATCACGAATCACTGATAGCAACAGATCAGCCTCATCACCGCCGCCCCGCAAGCCATCTTGCGCGTAGCGAACGATTGAAGCCGCTTCGGGCGGGAGACAGGAGTGCTTCAAAACTAACTGGGTGTCAATTAGATCAAGGCATTCCTTTGCAAGCTCTCTAGCTGCTACTTCTGCCTGTTGGACGCTAGAAGCAGCGTATTCTTTGCCATTGATGATGAAGCACGTTAAACCGTAGAAGTCGTCGCTAGACTTTTCAATTTCAGTTCTCGTTGCCGTTTTAGTTGCCATGATTCAAGCCCTGTTTCTAGTGAAGTGCTGTAGAGGGAGCGAGGTATCTCGAATCGATTCGAGATACCTGTGAGGGGTGTTTAGAAGGGCAAGTAATCTGGCAATACTTCGTAGACCTCATAACCCTGCAACCTCTGCGTCACCTTCTGATGAGTGATTTCGCGCATCACGTCAACAAAGCGGTCTGAGAGCGTTTCAACGGTGAGGCACTTCTCATCGCTAGTACGACGGTTTATCAGAGTGATGATGTGGGTGTAAATCTGCGGTGTAGGCGCTAAGGTTTCGACGAAGATGTGACCCGCGATCGGGACTTGGACGGATGATTGAGGCATAATTGGAGAAATCCTTTAATTAGGGGTTTGAAGAGGGTGGTTTTCGTTTACTAGGCGCGACCGCCCTCTCTTGTTTTGCATGTTAGTCCCATTTGATGAGACGTGTCAACCGTTGACACGTACTATTTATGAGACTACGATAGATGTAGTCTTGTTAGATGGGACTTATGAATCGGATACAGGAGTTTGGAAAAGAGAAAGGAATCCCAAGTGCCAACAAGTTTTGGCAAAAGACAGGGTTGCCTAGAGCTACTGCCTTTCGGCTGTGGCGAGACAGAAATATTTACCCAGACAGGGCAACTGTTGAGGCAATATGTAGAACACTTAATGCCCAGCCTGGAGACTTCCTTGTTTTTATTGCAGATGGAGAATCGATAGGGGAGTCTGAAGCGCTGAGCGTTAAGGCATGATTCAGCGATCGCATAGGAGAAACACCATGACCGACGCCAACCGTATTGAAGCCATCGAAACCGATCTCGAAGTCGTCAAAGAGTTTTTATAAGAAGCAATCGTGATTCACAATAAAACCGAATTTGCGCTGTATATGGACGAGAGCGGAAGTGCCAAACCCAGTCCCAGGGATGCAGCACCATACTTTGCAGTAGGCGGAGTATTGGTTAAACGACAGGATGAGTCGGTAATCGCCAACCAAATCATCGAATTTAAGAGGCGTTGGGAAATTTCAGAAAATACCGCTTTACACGGTAATGAAATCCGCTCTCGTAAGAAAAATTTTGCTTGGTTAGGTCTGAAGCCAAAAGAGGAACAAGATGCATTCTTGTGCGATTTATCGAACACCATTACATGTTGCCCGATAATCGTTCACGCCTGCGTTGTCTCAAGACAGGGCTACTTAAAGAGGTATTTCGAGAGATATGGCGAAAAAACCTGGGAAATGCTGAAGAGCGCTTTCATGATCCTGATTGAACGATCTGCTAAGTACGCCTCTCAGAACGATGGAAAATTGATGGTCTACTACGAGAAAGCAGGAAAGAATGAAGACCGTTTGATGGAAGAGCACTTTGACACCATTCGCTCTGAAGGTCATCCGTTTGCTTTGGAAGGCTCAGCCAAGTATGATCCTCTCTCTCCTGGCACGCTAGATAATATTCTTTGTGGCATAGAGGGTAAGACCAAGCAGAATTTGCTTATTCAGGTAGCCGATCTTTGCTTACATCCTGTCGTCAGGGCTAAAGATCAATCAGAGAATACAGCCTTTCAAGCCTTGAGGCAAAATCAGCGATTGGTGGATTCTGTGCTCCAAGAAGATCAGCTACCAACTATGGGAATTAAATACTATTGCTTTGAAGACCCTTAAAACACTGAAACCGCCTCCGTAGTCATTTGACTAGTTGGCGGTTGGTGCGGCAGTCATACGACTACCCCTGGGCTAGGCCCTCTACTTGATCGTATTTCACGATTCTTCGCAAGTCAATTAAATTCCTGAATCGATGCGATCGCAATGTTTCACCTTGAAGCTGGTAAGCCATGTCTTATGATTTAAAGAGATAAGCGCTATGATTCCAATATTCAGTGCTAACGGCAACTTACCACCTGGCATCCATCGTTGTACATGGGAAAAGTTTGTGGAGCGTTTTGGAATCACACCACATCGCTTGAGCCTAATTGCTGGACTTAAGAAAGCAATGGAACACTTACAGATAGCAGGGTGTTGCACCATCTACATAGATGGCAGTTTTGTAACTAATAAGTTGATCCCTGGCGATTTCGACGCCTGCTGGGAAACCAAAGGTGTTGATGCAGAAAAACTAATCTCAATCGCCCCATCCTTATTGGACTTTTCCAACCAACGAGCCGCCCAAAAAGCAGAGTATGGCGGAGAGCTATTTTTTGCTGGAGTGCCCGCAGATGCTGCCGGAACTTTATTTCTAGACTTCTTCCAGATAGATAGAAATGGTGGGCCTAAAGGAATTATTGCTATTGACTTAGAGAGGTGGCAGCCGTGATTGAAAACGATCATCAATATCGCGTCACACAGATTCAAGCTCAGAAGTTTGAAAAGGCTTTGGAGCAAATACTTCAAACGCCCGAACAAGAACGCAAAACCAATCCCCTGCTTTGGCAAGCCCAAATCTCTGCTTTGGAGAGTCAGCTTAGCGATCTGCGCGAAGAAATGGAGGAGTACAACAAAAGCAACATTAAGACCAAACTGGCTCAACCTAAACATGAAATAATTACTAAACACGAAATAATTGTGGTAACGCTCACCTATTCAGAGCGCGATCGCAAGCGCAAGCGCAAGCGCTCTGGACAAATTCAATCCATGCGTATCTTTATCAAAGTAACAGCAGATTTAGAAAAAGATTTAGAAATACTGGCAGCTAAACAAAATCGCTCTGTCAGCGATTTGCTGGAAACAATGGCTAAGGACGCTGTCGATCAAGCAAAGAAGGAAGGAAAGTTATGATTAATCCTTTTAACGTTGGCACAGACTCATCTCTTGTGTTTCCCATCAAGAAAGGGGTTGGGCTGTGATGTTAAATAAACAAACTAGGGGAGACGTGGAAGAACTCTCCTAACGCTTTAGCTTGTGCCTTGCTGATCGACCGCTTACCGTTCACAACCTCCGACACCACTCCTTTGGAACCAAGGATTCCAACTAAATCGGCTTGCCTTGTGCCTGCTGACTCCATCAAATGTTCAAGCATCTCCTGAGGAGTAGACGGATCCATTGGATAGTTCGCGGTTTCATACGTTTCAATCAGAGCAACCAAAAGATCAAAGATTGCCGCCTGCTCTGGGGTGTGATCCTTGCACCCCATCAGCTTCTCTACAGCCTCAAGCGCTCGATCGTACTCTGCTTCAGAGCTGATCACTTGAGGCTGAAACTCTACTAGGAGTTGACCATAGCTGTTTCTGTCAAAAGTAAGGGTCATCTTTCCATACCCCCTTGTCATAGTCTGCATGAGTTAGAAAATACTTGTAGTACACCGTTTGCCGCTCATAATTGATCCCAACGATGAGGCGATAGCTTTTGATGTTGAAAACGGTGAGATTTCCGACCGCTTCAGCATCGCGATACACGGTGCGAACTTCCTCTAGGTTTTTCCAAGAAGCTTGTTTGACAACCCGATACCAGGCTCCAATCTTCCTACTAACATCTGGATACTTTGTCGCACCTGAACGCAGGTTGCGTATAGCAATGAGGCGCATAAAGCTTTGTCCTTTCGATAACCGTTAATTTATGCATACTGGAACTACCCTTACTCGCAAACTGTGACCCTATGTTCTCACTTTGAGAACCGTTTGTCAAGTAAGTTCCTCAGGCTCAACGGTTAATTTCTCCCACTTGACGAGAGTTAGTCTGGGAGGATTAAAGATTTCGTAGGCTAGAACCTGCGCTGCGGTTTGTGTAGTCGGCATAATCATCGATCGGGGTTTGGCTGTTGAACGTCAGGCTGCGTGGCGTGTTGGCTAGTTTCTCAATCCGATCGCTCACTCGGTTTAGCGCTGCAAGCATATCGCCTCCATTGAAGGCGGCTTTATTCACTGCCGATGCTACTTCAATCGATCGCGGGCCTCCAGCGCTCACTGCTTGATTCAGTCTTGTGGCAGTGTCGGCAACATCTCCAAACCCGCTCTTAGAGGCAATCAGACTGAGAAACTCTTTCTCTCTACCAGAACTAAGGTTCAATGCTGTCAGAATCGCTTCTTTCTGCCCTTCCTGCCCACGAAATTCGTTGCCCGTAATGGCTTGGCTGAATGCCCGTCGAGCATTATCGTAAGCAGTAATGTCATTGCCCGATAGCGTTAGCCCTCCAGATGCACCAACGCCACCACCTAACCCGCTCGACGATGCACCGCCCGCGCCACCTGTGACACCTCCGCCAACGCCTAGTTGGTCTTGCAGTTGTGCTTGCTCACGCTCCCTCGACCGTTGGTTTTTGGCATTTTCTGCCTGCAATGCATCACGGTTCGTTTGCTGCTGAACGGCTTGCACTTTTTCCTCTTTAGCGATGCGCTTATCGAGTTCATTATTTTGCTGCTGAGCAATGTTGAGTCCTTCATCCGAAATTCCCAACCCCTTGTTCGCGTTAGCTAGGTAGTCTTGTGCGGATGAAATCTCCTCTGCATCCCCTGATTTCTTCGCTAAACGCAATTCCTTCTGAGCGTCCAACACATTTCGCTGTGCCGCATTCTGAGCATACTTTGCCTCATTGATCGCCTTTCTTGCTGAAACTTTCTCTAGCTCAAGTTGAATGGTTAACGACTCACGTTCAAGCTGCTGTTGCCGCTCTAGGATGGCAAGCTTCTCTCGGTCGGCTTCCAACTCCAATGACTGACGATTTTGCGTCAAGGTCAGTACATCAGTTGGCTGAGAGCCTGACACTCCACTGCCCCCAAGCTGCTGCTGTAATACCGCTCTGAGGTTCTTGCCTGTCTCTTTCGATTGCAACGCTTTGACAGCATCAATATTTTCATTTGTCCGATCGATGCCAATCTTCAAACTGCTCTGGCGAGCATCCGCGATCGCGCTCGTCAACTTCAACTCAGTCTCAAGTGCCGTCTTTTTGTTATTGAGCGATCGCTGCTCTGCTTCAGCAACCTGAGCAATTTTCTTCAGCTCAATCTGTGCCGAGAGTTCAACAATCTTATCCCGTTGCGCTCTGGAATTCTGAGCAATTTGCAGTTTGCGATCTTCTGCCTCCTTATCAGACAAGACTTTGACCGTTTCTTGTTCTGGCTTAGGAGCGTCAATATCAAACCCCAAATCCTTGAAGAACTCATATTTCCGTTGCTCTCTGGGGTCAACAGGGCGATTCACGACTTGAGCCGTGTTGAGGCGTGTCACCTCAGCATCTTCTTTCCCAAGCTGGTCAAAGCGTTGCTGTGCGGCGTCACGTTCTGCGGTTGCTGAGGCAATCCCAGTCTTGAGGCCGACAAAACTACTGCTATCGAGGCCACCTAATTTGAAATTGATGCTGCGATCGCTGAGCTGAGCATCAATACTGGCGTTCACCAACTTAGAAGTACGCTCAAACTTCTCGATAATCTTGCGGTTAATTGCCTCTCGCAGGGCCAGCTCCTGCTCCGCTTGACGTACAGACAAATCAGCCAAGCTATTGCTGAGGTCTTGACTCCGCTTTTCATATTCTTCTTTCTTGACGATGCCACGGGCAAACGCTGACTCTAATTCATCTAACTGAGATTGAGTGCTTGACTGTTGAGCGTTAGCGGTATTCAGCCCAATTTGTGCTTGGGCGATGCCCGCATCTTCCTCAGAAATTGACTTGCCAATTTTCTGTCGAATCAGCCCCACCGTGGCCGTCGATTCCTGCTGTTTGATTTGGGCTTCACGTTTACGCGCAGAGCGCTCAATTTCAGCCAGTTTCACGGCTTCGGCTGCTTTGACAGCAGCTACTTCATTCTGGGCGTTCTGCACCTCTTGATCACTGATGCGATCGCCAATCTCCCGCCGTTGCTTCTCATATTCTTCGGCAGACAATGTGCCCGCCGCAAATGCCGCCTCAATGCCGTCTAATTGTTGCTTGGTACTATCGAGTTCGGCTTTGCCCTTGGTGACTTGCAGGTTGGCACTTTCAGCACTGGCATCGGCTTCATAAATCGAGCCAGCCTTTTGTTTCTCTAGCAGCCCAATTTGAGCAGTGTTGGCATCACGTTTAAGCTGCGATTCGCGCTGCTGAGTTGTTTTCTGAATTTCGGCAAGTTTTGCCGATTCTTCGGCTTTCTGGAGGGCGATTCGAGTTCTTGAACCCTCCACCTCAAGCGCGTTCCTCCCGTCAACCGCTTTTTTGTAGTTGATCAGGTCGTCTAGTAGCTTTTTCTTACCGTCATCATTTGTTTTGACAGACTGAAGATCCCCAACCGACGAATCAAGGCTGATCTGCTTCCCGTTCGAGCCAGTCAAACCCTGCAAAGTATTTTGTATTTCAGCAGCGTTAAGCTTGGGCTGTATTTCAGCAATAACCTTTTGATTGCCTTCTAATTTTGCAGTTGCCCGCTTATCCTCCTGCCCCGCTGCTTGAACTGGAGCATTAATACTTGCATTGACATCACTACCAAAATTTTCTATCTGAGCTTTGAGATCCTTCGCTGTGCCGATATTGAACTGAATATCGGCATTGCGCTCTACCTCTTCCAGTTTGAGATTCATCTCACCCAGCGCAACCTTGAGATCCAAAACGCGATCGGCGGCTGTGCCAAAACTCTTCTCTATCTGGGACAGAACGGATTGTCCTTTATCTAAGGCTGCAATCTCTGAACTAATTCGAGTTTTTTCGGCGTCAGTTTTAGCACTTTTTAGCTGTTCTTTGCGCCCATCGATTTGTTGTTTAATGCTGGACTGTAGTTCAGTAATCGGTGCAGTGGCTTTCGCTCGTTCGCTGGTCAGAGCCTGAATTTGCTCGTCAAGCTGGCCCAGTCGCGTCTTGTCTGCTTTAGGCTTAGCGGCTAAGCCATTGCGTTGAGCCTGAAGCACCGACACCTGCTGATCAATGCCCTGAGCTTTGGCAAGGCTCTCACGAATATCGGCAGTTCCGCGTCTACCTTTCTCATCTACAGTATCGATTTGGCCGCTATAAATCTGGCTTAACAGGCTGTTTGTAGCGTCTGACCCCTTGTTAAACTCGATTTGAGATTTCTGTTGCTGCAACTCTGCAACAGTGGTGAGCCTGCCAAAATCTTTGTCTGCCCCAAAGAATTGGTTTACCCCACTATTAATATTGTTGGCGAAATTAAGAACATCGTCGGTTTTGAATGAAGCCCCTGTCTTATCTAATCCTGTTAACCCAAGCAGCCCCAAGCTAAGGTCAAATCCCTTCGATTCGCTCGGTTTATTGGGGACATCATCAATTTCACCACGAGCCGCCCGTGCTGCTTTTGCAATGCGTTGGAGGGACTTCTCGCCCTGGTCTGCAAAGGCTTTGAACTTTTGCCCCTCCTCATCTAGTCCGAACACTTCTCCGATCGCTCGTCCTGCTTCGATCGCGCCGAGGGTTGCGATCGTTGCTATTCCAAAATCAAGCGCAAGTTTGCGAGCGCTGCCTCCAACAGAGAGAGCACCCTCCTTTAAAGCCCCTAATCCTGCCTTAATTCTTTCAACAGGTAGAAGCTGTGCAGCAAGTGGGGCAAGTAGCGGGCGACCGACAATAGTGGCAAACGTTAGAAAGGTTGGAACCAGCACATTCAGGCTGTTGCCCAGCACATCAAGCCCCTTTGCTGCCCCATCGACTGCAAACGCATTCGGTGTAAACAGCTTTCCGAACTTCTCCTGAAGTTGCTGAGATGAATTGCCCAACCGATTGAACGAACTTTGAATGTTTTGTGAGGCACTTTCAGCACTGCCCGCAAACTCAACCTGTAACTGACGGGCAAACTTCGGTAAGAAGTCGTTTGCCGTCACAGAACCCGTTTCGAGAAACTTATTAAGCTCTGCCTCAGTCGCGCCCATCGCACGGGCAGCAATGCTAAACGCGCCCGGAATCCTTTCTCCTAGTTGACCCCGCAACTCCTCAGCCTGGACCTTGCCCTTACTGGCAATCTGAGACAGAGCCAAAATTGCCCCACCTGATTCTTCAGCACTCAGCCCCAACGTGGTAGACGCCTGCCCTAAGCCTGTGACTAAATCCTTCGTCACTTGCCCTGCTAGAGCCGTTCCTTTAGTTGAGGCGGAGAGTTTAACAAATCCCTCTTGCAGTGCCCCTAACGGGACGCCTAGCCGTGTTGCCTCGCCTCGGATAAACGCTAGATCCTTCGCCGCATTACCTGCCCCACCAGAGCCGAAACTGAGGGCGGTTTTGAGGTTGTCAAGCTTAATTGCCGCGTTGACCGACTCTTTACCAAAGTTGGTGATAATCGGGACAATGTTCGACAGGACTTGGAAGCCGATAAACCCTGCGATCGCAGTCTTAGCAAAACCGCCAATCTTATTGAGCGACAGCCCAAAGATCTCAGTTGCACCAACCCCTTCCTGGAACCTCTGTTTTAATCCGGTGATGGCTGAGCCAAGCTCATTGAGTAATCCCTTCTGAGCGGCTTGCGCCGATGCCTTTACGGGGGGTGTGTCTGCTACATTTTTAAGAATGCCGCCCGTATTCTTTTCAAAAGCGTAGGCGTCGGTTTCAAGTGCCTTCACTGCTCCTAGCTGAGTCCCCTTTGCACCCCCACGACGAGCAATTTCTACTGATTTATCAACCTGCGATCGCTGGGCCTGAGTCAGTGAGTCACGCCGCAACAGGTCTACGTTTTGCCCTGACGCTGCCTCTTCTAGGCCAATCTTGCCACCATCCAGCTGAACGCTGTGCCGTCCTTCATGGGTAAGCGACTTCAGTTGCTCTGAATACCTGTGAAGTTGTTCCGTTCGCTTTGAGAGAATGCCAGCGATCGTGTTATCAATCACGATCGTGTTTTGCTCAATGTCGAAAAATGCTTGTGCCCCTAGTTTCTTAAGGCGATTACCATCAACCGACAGCTTTGGAATATTGCTGGGGTTGTAAGCGGCTCCCGACAGTTTGACAATCTCTTCGTAGATTGCTTCGTAGTTATTGCGAATTTGGGCAGCTTTCTTTTGGTTGTTGGGCAGCAGTGGCCTAAACCGCTCTACCAGCCCCCTCGCTCCCGTTGGAGCCTGTGCTCTAGCCAGTCCCTCAATAGGTGGCTCTTGGAATGGCTCAACTGCTTTTTGAACCTTGGGAACCGTGAGCGATGCCGCGATCGCACCCTTAAACGGAAGCGCTCTCAGCACTCCAGCACCTGGAACCACGCCCGTCAGTGCGTCTAATCCGGCGTTGAGCGATCTGGCGGCAATATTGCCAACCCCAAACCCTGCAATGTCTCCAGTTAGATCTTTGCCAGATGACCGTCCGCGTGTAATGGCTTGCCGTGCAACTAATGCCCCGACCAAATCTCCTGTCAGTTCAGGCACAATGCCATATTTCGCGCCAATCTGAGAGGCAGCAAATCCGGCTGTATTGACCGCTAGATCGATCGCTCTGGGAGACTTGGCGATCGCGCCTAATGTGCCCTGAATGGTTTGCTGTGGCTGGACTTCAAACTGTTTTGCAGCAAAGTTGGTGAGCTTGCGAAATCCCTCTTTCAGCGTTGTGCCTAGCGTTGCTGTTACAGGCTCAACATCATCTAGAGCAACTCTCGCAAGCCCTTTCACACGAGTGCTCTGAGCCTCGATTGTGACCGTCTTGATCGCGTCGTTTCGCTCAGTTCTAGCCGCATTGAGGCTGGGGTTATTGCGAACTGTGTTTTCGATTCGTCCTTGCGTTCCAGACAGCGATCGCAACGTTTCACCAGACAGGTTTTGACCCTTAAGTTGATCAATCTCTGCGATCTCATTCTGCGATGAAGACAAAATCTCATTGATGAGTTTTTCGCGTTTCTTGCCCGTTGCCGTTTGCAGTTGGGCTAACCGCTTATTGATATCTTTCTCAGCCTTAGAGAGGCGCTTTAGAGCATCTTTCTCAGCCGATTTATCAAAGCCTGCGATCGGGCTACCATCCCGATTAATTTCGGCTTGAACTTGCGCTAAGACCTGATCGACTTGCGGCTGATTGCGAAACGCTTTGAGCCGCTCGATCAGGTTGTCTTTCGTGGTCTTGCTGTTGGTTCCCTTAATCCCTAACTTGCGTGTGGCAGCCAGCAACTGAGGGTTGGTGAATTGCTCAAACGAAGGTGCAAGGTCGGTTTGAGCCGCTCCGCTTTGAGTTGATCTACTCTGAGCAGGTAATACCTTAGTTGGAACAAGAACAGGAGCATCAACCGCTTTGGATGACGACGGCAATGCTTTATTCGATGCAGCAGGTAATGCTTTGGGCTGATCTTGAGGTAATGCCGCTTTTAAGGTCGCTTCCCCTGCCTTGCCGACAGTACCCTGAATCAACTTACCGCCAAGAATCACCGTCCCAGCCTGCACCGCCATTTCACCCGCAGATGCCGTTAGGCTTTGAATCGCTCCCGTAACTGCGCTCGTAATCGGGGTGGCAGCGGGCGCGAGTACATTCGGGACGGTATGCCCAAACAGGGTTGCTGTTTGCGGAATCGCCTGAGCAATTAGCCCCGATGCCGAAGCTGATGCGGCCTCCCCTGCTGCACCCGTGAGCGGTGTAATTGCCCCACTCAGAAGGTGACTCAGCCCTTCAGAGGCAATCTGCCCACCAGGGAGAAAGTGAGTTGCCGCCGCAAATGTAGCGGCTGGTAGTGCAGTTTGCTGCAACACTCCCTTGGTCAAACGTCCAAACGGCAACGCATCTAGTGCTACTCCTTCAGCAATAGAGGCGATTTTGTAACCTGTCTTCGCGATCGCAAACAGACCTTTCGTTGCACCACCTAACCCGCCGATGAATGCCTGTGCTGCATCAGAGTTGGCAACAATCCGAAATACACTGACTGCCTTCTTACTGGCCTCTGTCACTTCTCGAATTGCAGTGCCCGTTCCCTCAACCGTGCCTCTCGCGACGTTGCCTGCGGTCTGTGCGATCGCAGCATTGCGTTCTTGCCTGACTACTCTCTGCTGTGCCTGATTGCGGCTCAGCTCTAGCACTTTGGGCTGTAATGCACCAATTTCGATTTGACCCAATGAGGCAATTAGCTCTTTCTTTTTCAGCTTGTCGGCATTCTCAATGCCAAACTCTTGCGCCAACGGCACTAAGACTTTACGTCGATTCAGCGTGGGCAGAATTTCTGCGACTTGCGATCGTGCCTTTGCAGGTTTGCGCTCAACCTCGTTCGCAAATTCATCGGTGAGTCGCTCTAATTGGTCAATTTCCTCATTGAATTGAGTACTAATTTGCTCATAGAGACTGACAATTTCATCAGTCGGCAAAATATCGATATTCTGGGCTTGTGCTAGCAGCGGTTCAAGCCCTGCACCAATGGCGGCAACCTTTTGCTGAAACTGTGCAAATTCTTCTGAGGTGTCAACCGTGACAGTTTTCGCGATCGCTTGGGCATTGGCTAAGGCACTATCTTGCTTGCTCGAAACTAATTCCTGAACCTTAGTCCCACCTACGCCGATCGATTCTTTAAAGTCTCGCTTGGCGAAAATGGCGGTTTTACCCGATTGCAGATTGGCTTTTGCTGCCGTCTGATATTCCTTTTTCGCCGCATCCGACTGAGCAATTAAATCTCGGTATTGAGCGGTATAACTGCCTCCACTGGCTTTCAGTTCTTCAAATGCTGCGATCGCTTTGCTGATCGATTGGGTGAATAGCTCAATTTCTTTTTTGACCGAGCCAGTCGTCTTACCTTTGAGGTCAGAGTATTCCTTTTCGTATTTCCGCAATTCTTCAATCGAGCGATCAAGCCCTGCTTCAGAAGGGGGACGATCGCGGGTGGCTTGAATTGCCGAAAATACCTTCTCTGGTCGTTTCTGCGACTGATCTAACGCAAACGATAGAGCGCTCCGACCTTTCTTGCCTACATACTCTGGAATCAACTGATCAGGCAGAATTCCGGGCAGCAAGGATTGGAACTTGTCTTGAACAATTGGTGCCGAGAGGTAGTCTCGCAGGCTGTGACCTGTCCCCACACCCGGAGCCACAAATGTATTCTCAATCGGGTTGCCCACCAACGCGCCCAGCAATCCCGACTTCTTCAGCCGTTCGGTAAAGTCGTCTCCGGGCTGCGCCCCCCGACCTTCCTTCGGAGTAAAGGTGGTAAAGAGCGATCGCACAATCTCGTCATTGCCGCCCTGAATCGAGGTAAAGTTCTCGCTCGGTCGCTGCGTCAGACCCGTGATTGGAGCGCCCAGGCCGACGCCTTTGATGTTGGTTCCGGTCAACTCACCGAGTCGCACTAAATCAGCAACATCTGCTCCGCCTGCTGAGTAGCCCACACTGTAGACGGGCTTGTTCGTCGCTTGCTGATAGGCTTTTGCCTCTGCTGCTGCCCGGATTACTTCCGGAGTTGCGCCGGAGAAGACGCCTGTATCAATGAACTTGAGATAGTCCTGGGGAATAGCATTCTGAAGTCCCGATTTTTGCAGCAGTGCCTCAAACGTCTTAGAGAGCAACGGCGCGTTAGAATCGCGATACTCGTTTGAGAGTGGTTGAATGAATGCACCCGGTGCAATCCGCTCTAATTGAGGTTTGAGCAGTTGAGCGCCGGATTTGCCGCCTGCGTTGTTCAATCCTCCAGTGGCATAGAGAACCGCATTCGATCGCTCAATCTCCCGTTTGCGAACCGGGTCGATCGTGATGGTTGGAACGAGTTCTTCAACTTGTTTTGCCGCTTTTGCCAACTGCACATCTTTGTTGATTCGCAGTGCAGGCGCAACTTGCTGCAATCCATACCCTGCTACACGAAATGCCGCTTCAGACGCCCCGCGTGGCAACGGATTCTCAGCACTAAACTCTTGGAAGATCTGCTTTGCGCCTTTCTGGTTAACGAAGAAGTCAACCGCAATTTTAGAAAGCTGCTGCTCAAACTGTTGACCCGCCGACCTTACCTTCTCTGGGTCGATAAACCCATCGGCAAACTGACCCAAGCGAGCGATGTCTTTTCGGAGAGCCTCTACCCCTTCATACCCAAAATCCTTAGCCGCCACCCGTTCAAAGGATTGGGCTTTGCTAACCACATACTGCTCAGATTTGGCTCCAATTTTTTCGAGAAACCCATTGGCTTGCTGCGAGAACCCAGCACTGATTTTCTGCCCGATCGCAAGGCTGATCCCTTGCCCCAAACTACCGACGATATTGGTCAGAGGTGAAAATACCGCCCCACTGCTGGCAACTTTGACCTTAGAGTTAGAAACCTGTTTGGAGATGTCTTCTCCAATCTGTTTCCCAGTTGAGCTAAATTCGCTCGTTGCCTGCTGGAAGACATTTTGCAGATTGGAGGTATCAACTAAATGTTGTGCCTCTAATCGAATCGTTGCGCCTGCAAACGCTTGAATGTTGGTTAAGTCAGATTGGAACCCTTGGGCTTGCTCTCTCGCTGTCAGCAGTTGGGAAATGTCGGTCTGAACGGCGATCGGGATGGCAGCAGCGGCACTCGTGTCTTGCAGGTTTTTCTGCGTCCTATCAAGCTGCCCATTTAGCGCCGTAAGTCCTGAATCATCAACTGTTGGGCTAATCGGTTTGGAGCGGAATAGATTGACCGTCTCTGTCCAGTGCCGTTGCTTTAGGTCTAAATGTTTGTTGAGATCGGTAAGTCGTGAATCATCGACAATGGCGCTCAGCTTAAAGGTGCGGTCTCCAAACCCCTGAAGCTGTCTGTCGAGCGCATTCAGTCCTGTACCCGTCGCCTGCACAGAAACATTAACCGTCCGATTCGTAACCTGAGCTAGCCGTTTGTCGAGCGCGTCCAGTCCAGAAACGTCAGCCTTTGCCGACACCGTAAAGCTGCGATTGCGATAGATGGCAAGCTTTTGGTCAATGCCATTGTTATCCAGCTCAACCGCAAATCGAACCGTGCGATCGCGGGTCAATCTCTCTAACTTTTGCTCAATGCCGTTATCGCTTAGAGCAATGCTAAGGTTAACGCTGCGATCGCGGGTTAAGGTTTTGAGTTGTGATTCGACTGGGTTGAAATTAGCGCTAACCGCTAGCCCAATCGTGCGATTTTGCCCTAACGTTCCTAGCTTCTGCTCTAGTCCATTCGTGTTGAGATTGATGGATAGATTAACGCTGCGATCGCGGGTCAGGGTTTTGAGTTGTGATTCAACTGCGTTCAGGTTTGCGATCGCAACTTGAACCCCAATAACTGGCTTGATTTGGGAGAGGTTGTTGACCTGTTGTCGCAGTGCCCGTGTGTCGAGGGTTGCTGCAAACGCAATCTGACCACCCTTGAGGGATTGCAACTGTTTCAGGTCGCGATCGAACGTCTCGCGCTCAAGAACAAGCTCAATCCCAAGCGACCCTACAATCTCAGTCATGCTCTAACCCAGAAAATCTGGGCTAGAGTTCCTATGAGCTAGAATTGCCGCAGTCATACAGTAACCCCGCCTCTCACCATGAGAACAGGGGTTGTTTTCAGTATGTCCAGCGAATCTCACCAGGACCGTATTTCCAGCCGCCTTCTCTCAAATCCAAGTGCGTGAAGCCCCTACCGCTGGCAATTCCGTAACCAAGTCCGCCGCCCCAATTTCGATCGAGAAAGGCTTCAAACTCCTCATTGCGATCGTCCATCGTATAGATATCAGCCGCAGAACCGTAGATGTGCTGTGAGTTAGAAACGCCGCCCACAGCTTGATTAATCGCATAGGGGCGATACCACGACGTAACCCCAATCGCGCTGCCCCATGCGTCTCGAATTTTGTCTAGCTCCACTGCTAGTTTGAGGATGGCGACTTCCTCATCTGACCCCCTCGCAGGGATTCTGTGATCGTCGTTTTGGGTCACTTCTGCCACGGTGAAATGTTTGCCAACTGAAGCCGAAGGATTATTCCAGTCAATGGTTTGAGTCATATCCGCATGAGCGAAACATCACTCAAACCATTCCTACTTGATCAAAATAATTTTCGACTCCACGATCGCGAACTCAGCCTCTAGCATCCAACAATCTTCACCCGGAACATCGATCGCAAACCACGTGTCGCTGTCCGGGTCATTCACATCCACAACACCGTCTGCCCCTTCAATCACAGCAAACGGAGCAATCACTTGTTTGCCCTCAATCCGAGGCAACAGCAGCACAACTCCATCGCCTACCCACACCCTCGGATGAGTCACCCTACCATTAGCTCTGCCCGACTGAAGTTTATCGATCGGACATAACGGCACTGCCCACGCAGGCATCAAGCCATCCCGCACGCAGCTAAAGAAGGCATCACACGCAGCAGCAGGAATCGAGATATTCTCCCCGCTCGCAGACTGGAAATAGTAGAAATCAGATGGCTGAGCTGGTTCGCTGTCTTTGCCTCGGTTGGCATTGACAAACAAACTAGAGAGGGTAGCAATGCCTAACTCATGCAGATGCAGTTCTTCATGATGCAGCTTTGCCCCCCACTCTAGGGCTTGGAAAATTAAGCTGATGGGCTGGAAGGCGAAGTTTCTGTGATTGAATCTGGGGTCGTGTCCCCAGTAGCGCTGGATCCGCCAGAAGATGCCTTCCCAGTCGGGGTCTGGCTCTCCGTCGAGGATTTTCCCAATTCTTCATCGGTAGAAGGCTCTTTCGCGGCTTCTTCCTCGGTCTTCCAGCCGTTTTTCTCTTTGTAGGCAAACGATGCCACTTCACGGACTAGCTCATAGTCCATTAGCTCTGGGTTCTGCGTGTCTTCGAGCTTCCAACTGGGGTCAAGCCGGAACCTGACGATCGCGGTGGCATAAACATAATTTTGGTAGGCCAGCGAATCAACATACTCATTGATAAAAGCGGTGATATCCGCGTAGTAATCTGCGTACCACTCGGGGCTGACAATATCAATGTCGTCGATCGAGGTCATTGCCTCAACGTCACCAAACGCAACCGTAATCAATTCGGTCTTTTTACCTTCGGTATCTTCAACCGTTTCAACCTTGACCACCTTACCTTGTTCGCCATCAACTAGTACGATGTCGTTCTGAATCACCCCGCCGAAGACGTAAGCACTGATGCGATCGTTGACGTAGGCAAAATGAGCACCCGTCTCCCGTGAAACCCGCTTGGCTAGGGTGGCAAGCTGAAACTGATAGTTGAATAATTCTTGCTCTTTAATGAAGCCGTACTCAGCACGAGTGAGGTTTTCGTACTTCTTGATCTCTAAAACTCCAATCTCAGAGTTGCCAACCTCAACGGTTTCGTACTGGCGTGTCGGTGCAGTTTTAAACGGTAGCATGGGCGTTCTTCTCGCTCAACATCGCCTTAGAGGTTCCCACCGACGCGGGGTTACTGCTTGATGCCAAGATAAAAACAAATCACCACCAGTGCGATCGCATCTCTGCTCTGCCCGTGAATCAAAACCCAAATGAAGGCGCAAACGTCAGCGTGAAGGGCAAGAAAAATACTAATGCCCTTAATTGAGTCGACGATCGAGAATAAATCAATTCGAGGCATAACGTAGGAATCCCTATTGTGTGACCGAACAGCCTACTCGCTCAACTCCTCTAGGCTGTTCGGCTTTCTTGTTAGCTGTAGCGCAGAATTCCCGGCGTTCCCTGTCCCTTAAAGCTGGTTTGGAACGAGAGTATGCCATCGCTCTTAAGATCTTTGCTAAAATCTGCGACGATACACGCGCCCTTCAAGCCATCGCCTGTGGTGAAGCCAGGAGGTGGAGGATCGTACTGCCAGATATAAGCTTCGCGGCCACTTGTGCCGTGTGTGGCGGCAAAATAAATCCGACGATAAGCATCGTCATCAGCCAGTAGATTCGCCGTCCACGGAATCTCCCAGTTTGCAGATGTCACCACGCCATCTTCAAACCCTAGCTCATCTTCAAACACCAAGGATTCTTGGGTTTTGTTGGAAATCTTCGGGCTAGAAGACGTACCACCCAAAAGGCGAAGCTTGGGAACGTAAGTTGCTGTGCAGATTCCAGCAACGGTTGCAGCCGCCGCCTCAATTTGCAGCACCGTGTCATCGGCTTTCGCGTCAGCAGTCAGATAAACCTTAACCTTCGTACCGCCTGAGTTAGCGAACAATAGCGGAGTGCCTCCAGCAATGCCCACACCACCAACCGCTGAGCCGAGGTTGATTGTGACAGCATTCGCTGTAATGCCACCGCTAGCAGTTGCAATGCCATTGATTGTGATGGGTTCGGTGCGATCGCCTAGTGGCAAAAGTGCAACATACACTTTCACCTTGTCGCCACTGCCAACTTGAAACTTCTTACCCATTGAAATTCTCTCCAGATCTGGATGATCAGCCCCAGAATTCCTACGAACGGGAAAGGAACGGGAAAGCTAACGGTGACCTTTACAGGATGTCGATCGCTATGGCGAACACACTCAATATTCAGTTTTACAATCAGCTTTTGTCGTCGATGCTCAAGAGCGTTCAGTCCCTTCGGGGTTTGGTCGATCGCAAGGAAGCTGAGAAGACAGAACTCAAGGTGCAACTGGCTGAGGCAAACGATTTGTTAGCATCCAAAGATGCCACGATCGCGAACCTGAATGGGCAAATTTCCCAACTTCAGACTGGGTTAGAAACCGAAGAGCAAGCTGCCCTTGTGGAGCTGGCTCACCAAGTTGAGGCACTAAACGACGAAATTAGCGCGATCGTTGCTCCAACTACCCCGGCTCCTGAAGTCCCTACTGAAGCAGCGCCTGCTCCTGAAGCTGAGCCTGTCGAAGATCCGTGGGCAGACAAAACAGAAGATGACACCCTAGACAATCTCTAGAGCCAATCGTCAAAATCTGCAACGTCTGGAATTCTGATTGACACTTGTTCCCTAACCCCGCTGCCTTTCTCGACCTTTACGGTCATGGCGCGGGTGTTAGGGAATTTTCGTCTCAGCTTGTCCTTAGCGGATTCCAGGGTATACGCTCCACCCCACTGCACCAAGAAAATCTGCCACACCTTAGCGGCTCTCACCGAGTCGAATGTTGGTTTGCCTTCATCAGAAATTGGGCTGCGACGAATGACCACCTCTAATCCTGTTACGGTGCGATCGCTGACTACATCCGCGCTATCGAGCACAATCACCGCTGGTGTTGTAACGCCACCTGTGAGCGCATAAGTGCCTACTTCATCGATTAACAATTCTTGGACTTGGGTGCGGAGTTCTACAACGTTCACAAGCGTGTCTCTATTGCTTCAAGCTCATTCATCTTTCCCTGCAACTCTTGAAGGAGTTGTTTCCGATAAATTGTTAGCAATCGATTCAGCTTCTCTCGGAAGCAATCGCGCTCTTCCAGGCTGTCAAACTCAAAACTGATAGTATCAGACGAGCCTTGAAGTTCGTAGGTGTGTTTCTTGCTCAAGACAATTCTCGTTTCAGGACTTCGCCCATGATGCCCTCGAAATCGGTGTTTCGTGCAGCTTCTTCTGTCCACGGGCGGGCAGGCATGGGGTTGCCATTACTGTCTAAGCCTTCATGGACGTTTCCAGCATGTTCAGCCGTCCATTCAATGGTTGCCTTGTTGCCCTCAAATTCGGGTTCTTGCTGAGAATCGCGTAATTCACCCGTGTCAACAATATCCCGTGGTGACCCAATAAAATCTCCGTTTTTTCGCAGTGTGTAGCCATCCCACTTCCAAATCGGAGACTCAATTGCATCTTTGCATTCATCCCCGTATGCTTCGACGGCTGCTTCAAATGCTTTTGCGATCGCACCATTCAATTTCTTCATTCCAGCCGCATTTAGTTTAAAGCTCAAGAGGATCTTCCTCCACATCAAGATAAATCTGCTGCGGTGTAATCACGCGCCCTGCTGAAGCCAGAAACCCAGTTGTAATTGAATCTGCATCTTGGGTCAGTTGCCCGTTTGTGCCCACAAATAACGGCTCTCCCGGCGTCCAATTCCACCCGGAACTGCTAATCACGCCTTCTGAGAGCAACACCACCGCTTGGCTCGGATTGGTGGGGGCTTTGGTCATCCCGACGATCGCATAGGCATGACTGAGAATTGACTGATCGGCATAGACCAGCAATCCATTCACCACGGCAACGAGCCGATTTGCCTCAAGTGCGATCGCAGACACTAACCCGCTATCAATCACTGGCACCGGCGTTGTCTCCTTAAGCTCAGTGAACGTGCCATAGATTTTATCGCCCAACACATCGCGAATACCCCACACATCTTGGGTCGGGATTCGCATCAGAAACTTCCCAACTTGTCCCCCCACGATCGCATCTGCCTCAGCCAAAACCGGAATCGAGGCAGGCACATAGATCGGGTTCGTCATGCGCCCGCTCATGGTTTCAGAGGGAGTTTGCACCCCAGGCGAGGCATCGATCCCTCGATTCGACTGAACCCCATCCGGTTTGAGATAGCACTCAATATCCAAATCCCCTAGCACAGAGATGACATTGCCTGTTTCAGGGTCAGTCACAGTTTGTCCTGTGGGGAGATGGAAGGTGAGCTTCGCGTTGGTGGGAAATACGCTGGTCATACCCGTGGAGAGTACTTTTTCAAAGTGAGTAATGCCGCGTCATACGTTGCTTTCAGCGCTTTGGCATCCGGTTCAATTCGCCCGATCGCCTCAAACCCAATGGGCACCAATAGCGACTCATCGAGCGATCGCTGCAGGTCGAGCAGTGACGCGATCGGAATCGCTTGGCCCGTAAACGTCGCACCATCTGCTTGTTTAATCGTTTGGTCACGGCGTGATTGCTGCAGATACCGAGCCGCCACATAGAACGGACGATAGATTTTTTCGGCTGTTGCTCTACTTGTTCCAGCAGAGAGCTCGAGTAGTTCAGTCAGAAATATGTCATCTGCGCTTGTAGCAGCCGCACGTTCACGAGCACGAACCAAAGCCGTTTGCAGATCGGTAAACATAGTCTACACCCCCGCCTGATAGAGCAGAATTGACGCCACAGCCGTCTTGATTGCCTGCACCTTTGGATCGTCATCCTGAGTGAAGTCAAATCCGCTTGTATACGTTGCTCGAATTTCCGTGAAGTTGCCGTTCAGCATCAACCGTCCCGTTTCAAACTCAATTGTGTACTGCGTTGCCTCTAGCAGTTGCCAACGGGTTGCCAGATGAGTTCGACCCCAGCCATCAACCGTATTTCCATACCGTGCTTCGATCGTGGGAGTTGGATCAGCCGCGATCGGGCATCGGCTTAACTGGCAGGTTTGCAGCCGTTGATTGAGCGGCTTAACTTCGGTATATTGCTGCAATGATAGAGGACGATTTGCCCCCAGCGCGCCTTCTGCCATGACTTGTGCTCTCAGGAGCGCGGCATTGAGATAGCTCCCAGATAAGTTCAAATCTGGGAAATAGAGTGCTTTATCAGCGGAGGTGAGCATCATGCTCCATGACGATCGCAATCAGCTTTTGCGATCGGGCAGAGGCGTTCCCCATGCATTCCGGTGCGAAACTGCTCTCCACAAGTCTGGCAGTAAGGGATACCCAAGGCAATAAAGCGTTCGGTTTGGTAGACAGGGAGTTCTACGACTTCGGGTTCTACAGGCGCAGAACCTGTTTTATCCACTTCAGGCTGTTTCGCTGCTTCAACAGGTGCAGGAGCTTCGGGCTTAGCAGTTGGCTTGTCTTTGGTGGGTTCAGGCATGATTTAGGTCCAGTCTATAAAAGAGGAGCGGAGCGGCAGAGGTGACATAACTACCTCTACCGATTTTCCATACAGTCAACTAGAGAGCAACGTCTGTGGTGTTGACCTTAATCACGCGGAGTTGCTGAGGAACGGTGCTGGCGTCGCTGTAGCCCGTGGGATCAACATCTAGAGGGCAGAAACCTTCTTCGCTTCTCCAGATGTAGGAGTCAGAGCGCTGGAAGTCATCATCGTTCGAGCGGCGAATTTCCATTTCGCTGCCCACACCCCGCCCGATCGTATCTGCCCCAAACGCATAAGAAGTCCGAGTCAGTTTGCTGCCTGCACCCAACGTTTCGTTTTGGACCCCTTCAGTTCCTGCTGCGCCCATTGAGGTGGCGTTGGTTTCAAATACGTGGAAGTTGCTGATCTTACCCAAGTAGCCAGACACTTTGCCCATTTCTTGGTTAGTGGCCACGCTGAGCGTGTTGACCAACTCTTCCAAGCCCTGCTCGCCCGTGTACTGGAACTTATTGTTCAAGCTCTTGCGAATTTGAGAGCGTCCCTTGGAATGAGTGGCTAGACCATAGCAGCCATCTTCGTAGGTGGGGATTTGCAAACCGCGCATGTAGCCGTAAAGATCGTCCATGAACGATTCAGTGAGGGTGCCATCGCTACTCGCAACGAGATCAGCAGGCGTTGCCGTCACAAATCCTTTGCTGTTGTAGACCACGCGGCTGCTGGGTGCCCACAGCTCGCGAATCTTCATATCCTCCCAGTATTCGTAGTCGTAGTTGAGGTTGCGTTGCAGAATCGACTCCAATTCGATAATCGAGTTTGCCGAAACAAACTGAGGAATCAAAATTGGGGGAGAGTTTGCATCTAGACCTAGACCCCACTCTTGCAGCAAGCACGAAACACTGCCCTGTGTTAGACCTTGACGAGAGTTTGTGATCCGGGCATAGGTGCCGTTGCCGCTCAGCAAGCGAGCACTGCTGTTTGTGGGGGCAGAGTTGTAGGCAAAGCGAGGCACCTTGATTGCGTCGCCTTGCCCTCTACCCATGTCTAGCTTCACTTTGATGAACTGCCAGAAGATGAACGAGGGGTTATGTGTCATCCGCATGACAGTACTGAGATACGCTAAAAAGCCATCAGGAATGGTGACTTTGGTCGTGTTGTCTCTGCCAAGGGAAGCCCGTAGCAAACCATTTGCCTTCGCATAGGCTTCCATGTCATTGCGAACATGTTGCAGGCTGTCTCCCTCGCGTAGAAATCGTTTCAGGTTGGTGAAATCTTTGGAGACAACAACATTTCCTTGGCTATTCTCGTGTGCGTATTTTGGTGTTTGGCTAGAGTCCTCGTAGATGTTCAGGAAGTCAGCCGCCGCACCGATCGCGCGATCGCTTCGAGTGCTCGTCACTTTGTTCACCATCGGAAATCCACGATCTACACCATTGACTGGAGTCGCTTTACCCATCACTTGAAATACTCCAGCGAGGCGATCTCGTTCTTGTTTGGCGGTTTGTAGGTCCGTCTGTGTGGTTTGCAATTCCTGTTTAGTGACAGCAAGATCTTGAGTCGTAGCGCCTAGCTGCGTTTGGGTAGCATCGAGTTGCTCTTGCACTGGAGAAAGTGCTGTTAAAACAGCGTCACCAATGAGTGCTTTGAGTTCTTCAGGTTGAAGTGTGACAACTGGAGCGGGTTGGCTGTCTGCTACAGCTTCCGGCTGCGCTTCTTCAGGTTGGGTCGCAGTATCACTGCCTGCAATGGTTTGAGGAACCGACTCAGCAGGCTTCTCAGCATTGGACTTGCTGTCTTTGCCGTAACCTTTTGCTTGATTAATGGCAGCAATGGCATCTTTTTCGGACACTCCGCCAGCGGTCGCGTCATTTCCGACTGCAAAGCGTTCTCTAGATTTTCTTAGTTTCATATCTACCGTGGGAATGAGCGTCGCCACTGGCACCCGCGAATGCAGGCGGCGGCTGTTCGCTGTTGGAATTCCCACAAGGTTTAGAGATGCTGTCTCTGCCCTTTACCGAGCGTGAATTACCCCTTGTTGAGCGACAATCATATTGGCCCAATCGACGATTGCATTGCCCATCCCA
>NZ_JCACKG010000245.1:0-2696 GCF_059505265.1 Myxacorys chilensis
ATGCTAGGAATTTTTCCTCCCTAACATGAATCAGCCCTGCCTCAGAATGGGGGATTTAGGGGGCAGAAGTCGCTGTCAACGAAGCGAAAAAGCTCGTCGAACTCACACATTATGAGGTGTAACGCATGGAATTTGCAGAACGAATGAGTCGATTAGGGACAGAATCGGCCTTTGATGTCTTTGCCAAAGCGCAACAGCTAGAAGCTCAAGGACGATCCATCATCCATCTAGAAATTGGGCAACCCGACTTTCCGACCCCATTTTCCATTTGTGAAGCCGCATTCCGGGCCATGAAGGATGGCTATACAGGCTATACTCCGGCGGCTGGCTTGTTAGCATTTCGAGAAGCGATCGCCGAACACATTTCGACGACCAGAAAGGTCGAAATCCATCCCGACGAAGTTGTCGTGACGCCCGGAGCCAAACCCATTATTTTCTTCACGCTGATGGCATTAGTGAATGAAGGCGATGAAGTGATTTACCCAGATCCGGGCTTTCCCATTTACCAATCCGTGATCAATTTTGTTGGCGCTAAAGGCGTTCCGTTGCCGCTACGCGAAGAAGTTGGGTTTCGCTTTCATCTCGACGATTTGCTCGAAGCCGTGTCCGATCGCACTCGCTTGTTAATTCTCAATTCCCCTCAAAATCCCACAGGCGGTTTATTGCAAGCAGAGGATTTAGCCGCGATCGCAGACCTTGCCCATCGACACGATTTCTACATCCTCTCCGATGAAATCTATTCTCGCATTCTCTATGAAGGCAATCACAGTAGCCTAATTCAGTTTCCCGATATGAAATCGCGCACCATTTTGCTCGATGGTCATTCCAAAACCTATGCGATGACGGGATGGCGACTTGGCTATGGCATTGTGCCTAAACATCTGGTTGAGGGAATAGTTCGCCTCATGATCAATTCCAACTCCTGCACCTGTGCCTTTACGCAGATTGCTGGAATTGAAGCGCTTCGAGGATCACAAGAATTTGCTGATCAAATGGTGGCGCAATTCCAGTGCCGACGAGATGCTGTAGTCGATGGTTTAAATGAGATCGAGGGCATTCACTGCCTCAAGCCCGCTGGTGCATTTTATGCATTTCCAAACGTGAAGCAATTACCATTGGCTTGTGATGCGCTAGCCGATTATTTTCTCAATGAAGCAGGCGTTTCACTCTTAGCGGGAACAGCATTCGGCGAGTTTGGTAATGGCTATCTCAGAATTTCTTATGCCAATTCGCTAGAGAATCTTCAGATAGCAATCGAGCGAATGCGAGCAGCCGTGCTGAGATTGTAAGAAGCTAGGAGAAATCGAATCATTTTGTTAGACGGCTTTGTTGAATGTTAATTTACATAGATGACTAATTACATTCACGCAATCGAAAGGGATGGGTTCACCGTCGTCCCAAATGTCTTAGATTTCGAGGCGATCTCATTACTCACTGAACATCTAACACAAATCCCTATCGATCGAGCAGTGAGTCGTAGAGGTGGCACAGCCTATGGAATTAGGAACCTCCTCAATCTTGTTCCGTTTACAAGAGATATCGCAAACAGTCCAGCCCTTCGCCTTTTAATCGAGCCAATGCTTGGCAGGGAAGCACGAGTTGTACGCGGCATCTTTTTCAACAAGACAGTGGAAGCAAATTGGAAAGTGGCATGGCATCAGGATCTAACTATTGCTGTTCGTGAACAGATTGATGTAGAGGATTATGGACCCTGGTCGGTGAAAGCAAGTATTGTCCATGTGCAGCCACCGATTGCAATCTTGGAGAACATGCTGACCATCAGAGTCCATTTGGATGATACAGATGAGTTAAATGGAGCATTGCACGTCATTCCTGGCTCACACAAGTCAGGGCGTCTGTTGGCTGAAGAGATTCAAGATTGGAAAGAAAAGAGGAATAGCGTAACGTGCAGAATAGAGAGGGGCGGAGCCATGATAATGCGTCCATTACTATTGCATTCATCTTCAGCAGCCATAGATCAAAGGCACAGGCGCGTGCTGCATCTTGAGTATTGTTCAGCAAAGTTGCCGAATGTGCTGAAATGGTATGAGTCTTAAGTTGATAGCTGTCGAACACCAATCTTGGAGCGGATTCACTCAAATCCTTTTCATTGCAAAGTTTCTGATAACCGCTCAACACTATTGATCTCTAGATAATTCCATACTTTCTCCCGACTTGGGTAAACGCCTCTACACATTGGTTCAGATGCGATCGCGTATGAGCCGCTGATATTTGAACCCGAATGCGAGCTTGACCCTGCGGCACAACGGGATAGCTGAACCCGATGACATAAATTCCCTCATTTAGCAAAGCCTGCGCCATCTCTTGGGCTAGCTTCGCTTCGTAAAGCATGATCGGCGTAATGGGATGCACACCAGACTTGATCTCGAAGCCGCGATCGCTCATCTGCTGACGAAAATAGGACGTATTTTCCATTAGTCGATCGCGCAACTCGCTGGACTGGTTCAGCAGATCCAGCACTTTAATGCTGGTGTAAGCGATCGCGGGGGCCAACGTATTAGAAAACAGATATGGGCGCGATCGCTGGCGTAGCAAATCGATGATCACTTGACGTCCCGATGTAAACCCTCCAGATGCTCCGCCCAAGGCTTTGCCTAGCGTACTGGTCATGATATCTACTCGGTAATGTCCCAGATATGTTGTTGTGACTGAGAGAATCTGCTGAAATAGAGGGT
>NZ_JCACKG010000246.1:0-2696 GCF_059505265.1 Myxacorys chilensis
CCTGACTCGCAGCGGCGATCTCGCGGTCGGCGTTCAGGGACGGTGCCCCGAGGGTGGTGTCGCCGTGGGTCAGGCGGCGACGGCTCCCGGGGTCACGACCCGGCACGCCTCCAGCGCCCGTGCGGCCTGGACCTGCAGCCAGCCGAGCCGGGGGCACGGCGCGCCCGAGGCCTCGGCCTCGAAGGCCTCGGCGTCGATGAAGGCGAGCGCCTCCACGGCGATCCGAACCTGCTCGGCCATCCATCGGCGCTGCCCGGCGGAGGCGGCCGACCGCCGCTCGGCGAGCGCCCGCAGGACCGGACCGACCTCGTCGATCCAGGCCTCGACCTCGTCGAGGCAGGTGCAGGTGCGGCCGACGGCCAGCACGGTGGTGGGGCTCTGGTGGCGGGCGGTGGAGGTCATGCCGTGACCATACGGACGGGGTCTGACGGTTTCGGCGCCGCGTCAGTCCGGCAGGAGCGGCACCGACGGGCCGGTGTCGCGGCCGAGCAGGACCGCACGGGTCACGGCGCCGCCGCCGAAGCGGTCCCGGACCCCGTCCAGCGCCCGGTCGAGCGCACCGGCGTCGTGGCCGCCGAAGGGCAGGGAGAGCTGGACGGCGTCGGCGTCGTCGAGGTTGGCGACGGCGATGCCCAGCAGCGTCACGCCCTGCTCGGCGATCATCGGCAGGGCAGCCCGGAGCAGCGCCCGCAGGGCCTCGAGCAGGGCGCCGGTGTCGGCGGTGGGCTGGGGGAGGGTGTGCGAGCGCGTCGCCCGGGTGAAGTCGGCGAAGCGCAACCTGAGCACCACCGTGCGCCCCACCCGGCGGGCGGTCCGCAGGCGGCGGCCGACGCGGTCGACGAGTGCGACCAGGACGGCGTCGAGGTCGGCCGGCGTGCGGGGCGAGCGCCCCAGCGCGCGCTGGGAGCCGACGGATCGCCGCCGCCGCCCCGGCTGCACCGGCCGGGGGTCGCGGTTGTGGGCCAGGGCGTGGAGGTGCCGTCCCGAGCCGCGCCCCAGGAGGCCGGTCAGGACGGCCTCGTCGAGGCGGGCGACGTCGGCCACGGTGGCGATGCCCCGGCGGTGGAGCTTCTCGGCGGTGACCCGGCCCACGCCCCAGAGCCGTTCGACGGGGAGCGGGTGCAGGAAGGCGAGCTCGCCGTCGGGGGGTACGACGAGGAGGCCGTCGGGCTTGGCCACGCCGCTGGCCACCTTGGCGAGGAACTTGGTCCGGGCGACGCCCACGGTGATCGGCAGCCCGACCCGTTCCAGCACGTCGCGGCGAAGCTGCGCCGCGATCTCGGGCGGCGTGCCGGACACCCGGCGCATACCGCCGACGTCGAGGAAGGCCTCGTCGATCGACAGGCCCTCCACGAGCGGCGTGGTGTCGGCGAACACCTCGAAGACGGCCCGGCTCGCCGCGGTGTAGGCCCCCATGCGGGGCGGCACGACCACCGCGTCCGGGCACAGGCGGCGGGCCTGCCCGCCGCCCATCGCCGTCCGCACGCCTCGAGCCTTCGCCTCGTAGCTGGCCGCCAGCACGACGCCGCCGCCGACGATGACCGGCCGGCCTCGGAGCGCGGGGTCGTCCCGCTGCTCCACCGAGGCGTAGAACGCGTCGAGGTCGGCGTGGAGGATCGTGGCATGGCCCGACATCGAACACATGTTCCCACGTTCGGTGCTTCGTTGCGCGGTGAACCGGCGGGCGGGCCGGCCGGGACGTCCCTACGATGACCGCCGTGACCGCGCCAACCACCTCCGATGCCTCGCAGGTCGACCACACGGCCGGACCCGCCGCCGACGGCCCCCCGCTCGACCTCGAGGCCCATCGCCGGGAGCTCACCGGGTACTGCTACCGGATGCTCGGCTCCGGCGCCGATGCCGACGACGCCGTGCAGGAGACGATGGTCCGTGCCTGGCGGAGCCTCGACCGCTTCGAGGGCCGCTCGTCGCTGCGGTCGTGGCTCTACCGGATCGCCACCAACGTGTGCCTCGACTCGCTCAACGGACGCCAGCGGCGAGCGCGACCCATGGACCTCGGTCCCTCCACCACCACGGCCGAGGCCGTGCTCGACGCCGGCCTCGGCGAGTCGGCCTGGGTCCAGCCGGTGGCCGACGGCAAGGTGCTGCCCACCACCGGCGACCCCGCCGAGCTGGCGGCGGCGCGCGAGTCGATCCGCCTGGCCTTCGTGGCCGCCCTGCAACACCTGCCGCCTCGTCAGCGGGCCGTGCTGATCCTGCGGGAGGTCCTGCGCTGGCAGGCCACCGAGGTGGCCGAGCTGCTCGACACCAGCGTGGCGTCGGTGAACAGCGCGCTGCAGCGGGCCCGGGCCACCCTCGCCACGCACGACCTCGACGAGGCGGGGGCCGGCACGGTCGACGCCGACCAGGAGGAGCTGCTGGCCCGCTACGTCGACGCCTTCGAGCGCTACGACGTCGCCTCGCTCGTCGCCCTCCTGCACGAGGACGCCACCTTCTCCATGCCGCCCCACCCGATCTGGCTCGAGGGCCCGCTCGAGGTCAGCCGCTGGCTGCTCGGGCCCGGGCTCCCGTGCAAGGGCTCGAAGCTGCTGGCGGGCACGGCCAACGGCTGCCCGGCGTTCGCCCAGTACAAGCCGGTGGGCGGCGGGCGCTACGAGCCGTGGTCGTTCCAGGTCCTGGAGATCGTCGACGGCCGGATCGTGGCCTGGAACAACTTCCTGTACCCGCACCTGTTC
>NZ_JCACKG010000247.1:0-2690 GCF_059505265.1 Myxacorys chilensis
CGGCTGGGATCCGTCGCGGCGGATGGGACCGGATATCCGGAGGCAAAGCTCGACGTCCTCACCTTCGAGCTGCTCCGGCCCGAAGCCGACATCCTCTTCGACGATCCCGAGATGCTCCTCTGGAAGGGCGCGGTCGAGCCGCTGCCTGCGCCGGAGGTGGCAGCCCTCGCCACGCCGCAGGACGCTCCGCCCGGGGTGGAGCCTAGCAACGACATCGCACCGGAAGCCGTGCCGGATGCAGAATTCGAAGCAGTGGGACCTGCGGTCACCGACGTAGCGGGTCTCGTGCTCGGCATGACGGCAGAGGCGTTCCTGGCCAACGCCGAGGGGCTTTACGAGCTGGGCCAGGCTCGGCGACTGGAGGTGCAGGAACCGAACTCGACGCGGCTGTTCGGCACCCTGTCCGGGTTCGCCGACATGGAGTTTGATCAGACCATCCTGGCCGTGCATCCGCCGGCGCGACCCGATGGGCCAGTCCTGGGGCTCTTCCGCAAGCTCGTAGTCCCGCGCGAGCAGGCCAGCACTGAGTCCTTAGTGGCATCACTCGTCCAGAAGTACGGCGAACCCACGGAAAGGTTCGACGCCCGCCTACCATTCCAACTGGATTGGAGGGCCAGCACGACCAATGACCGTTGCAAAGCCTTCTTCGGCTGGAGCGGCCAGGCGCCGCCGATCCATCTTGCCGAGCCATCCTCCGCGGAGCAAGGATCACCGCTGAACTGGGTCGAGGTAATTGGCAGCAGTTCCTTCTGGCCCGCCGAGCCCCCCGACCAAGCCCTCGATCTTGAGGCAGCGACTGGCTGCGGTCTTGAGATAACCGCTCATATCGATGAGAACCCCGACCATGATTACGAACTCAGCGTCTGGATGCTCGACATCGGGGCCATGATGCGCGCCCTAGCCGACCCGTCCCTTGCGCCAGCGCCCTCCGCGCCGGCCGACATCAAGCTGTGACGATAAGCGCAGCGAGGACACCGTCCCACTAGCCTCTGTACCTTCGATTTGATCGAAGTCGTCACCCAGCCCATCCAGTCTCTCATTTGGAAGGACCTGTTGCCGAGCCCCTTGTACCTGCGCTTTGCCGCAGGAGATGCTTCAGCTCCTCGATGGCGTGGACATCGTAGGCGCGGACGTCGTGGAGGTCTCGCCTCCGTTCGACGTAGGCGGGATGACGGCGCTCGCGGGGGCCACGATGATGTTCGAACTCCTCTGCGTGATGGCAGCCAACGTGGGGCGCGCGCGAAGTGGCGGACAGAAGCCGTGACCGCGATCTCCGCTTTCTCGATCACGGTATGCGCTGATTAGCTTGGCCTGCGATGATGTAAGATCAACCCAGTACCATTCAGCGATGGAGCCGTCCGTGACCGACGATCTCGATATGGAAGATCCCGAAAGCGAGCGCTCCCGGGCGCTGATAAAGGCCGGCAACGCCGAGGTGAGCCGGCGGCTCGAGGACGCCACCTTCGAGCAGGACCGGCAACGCCTCCGCGCTATCATCGAGGACGACGACAAGCTCTTCCGGTGTCGCCGGCGGGGCGCTCACCTCTATGACTTCCACACCAACGCCGAGCATCCCCGCGGCCTTTGGCGGCGGATCCCGGACCACTTGACGCCTCGCCCGCACGCGCCGTGGGAGCCGGTCTTCGACCTCGACGCCTACTGCCGCGAGACAGAGCACGAATGGGCTTGGCGCGGGGTGGCCAATCAGTTGGACGGCACGCGGGTGATGCTGCTGCTCTCCGACAACGGCTCGGATGTTCTGGTGGCGCGCGAGTTCGACCTGGAGACAAAGACCTTCGTGGCGGGCGGCTTCGAGATGCCGCCCGCGCGCCAATCGGTGGCCTGGGACGGGCCCGACACCCTCCTCGTATGCGCTACCACCGGCCCGGAGCACACCACGCGGTCGGGCTGGCCGCGCACCGTGCGGGCCTGGTCGCGCGGCAGGGGGCTTGAGGACGCGCCCGTGATCCATGAGGCCTCGCCCGAGGACGTGGCGGCAGACGCGGTCCGCGTGCCCGGCGAGGGCGGCGGAGCCCTCGTGCTGTCCATCGGCCACTCGGTGCTGTCGAGCACCCTGGCCGTAGAGAAGGGAGGGCAGCGCATCGTACTCGAACTGCCGCCGCAATCCCACAAGGCAGCCAACGACCGCTTCGTGGTCTGGGAACCTCTGGAGGATGGCGCGCACGCGGCGGGCAGTGTCGTCCTGCGGCGGTTCGATGGGCCACCCCTGGAACGGGTGCTCTTCGAGCCGGGGCCGCGCAGCGGCACCGAACAGCTCCTGCTCTCCCGCGACTGGCTTGTGCTGACCGGCCACGACGACCTGCGGCCTTGGCTCAGGGTTCTGGACCTGCGTACACCGGACGGTGACCTGATCGACGTGCCGCTACCCCGGGAGGCTTCGGCAGCGTGGGTGTCCTGGCACGCGGTCGAGCCTGACAGCGAAAGCCGGCGCGACATGCGCCTCGACATCCAAGCCGAGGGCCAACTCCTGCCGTCGACCCTGTACCGTCTCGACTTGGACAGGATGTCGGATCCACCCCGGCCCGAGTTCGTGGCGCAGGCCAAGCCCACCTTCGACGCCGAGGGCATGGAGGCACGGCTTCTGGAGGCCACCTCGGCCGACGGCACGCTCGTCCCTTACCACTTGGCCCTCCCACGTGGTGCAGCTCAAGGACCTGATCCGGTCTTGG
>NZ_JCACKG010000248.1:0-2686 GCF_059505265.1 Myxacorys chilensis
CACCGATCGGGACGGGCGCCCGCGCAGCGACCTGACGCACCGCGCCCTGGCCTGGCGGCACGGTGGCGAGGCCGGCCTGGCCGTGCTCGCCGAGACCCCGTGGCGCCCGCCGCTCGCCACCATGGCCGCCGCCCGCGCCGCGGTCGAGGAGGCGGGCGTGTCGCCTTCGGTCCTGACGATCAACAACAACCGCATCACCGGGCCCGGCTTCCAGCTCCGGCTGGCTCGTACGGGATCGTGGTGGCGCTTCGAGAAGCACCGGGGCCGGTGGGAGATCACCGCGCCCCCGGCCGACGCGCCCGACGATCTCCTCGGGCCGCCGGCCTCCGCCTGACGGCGCAGGCCTCCGCCTGACGGCGCAGGCCTCAGCCGGCGACGTTGTGGGTCGTGTCGCCCCGAGCGCCCGCGCCCTGCCCCGGCACCACGGCGCCGGCCAGCGCGTGGAGCAGGGCGGTGCGGCTCTTCACGTCGATCAGCACCGGCGCGAGCATCGGCTCGACCAGCCGGCGCCGCCACGTCACCGAGATGCCGTCGAGCACGAACGGGTCGCTGACCCAGCCCGGTTGGATCGAGCCGAAGCACAGCACGCCACGGACGGGGATGTCGGAGAACGGTGTCTGGGCCACCGCCGTGGTGACCGCCTCGACCTGGCTGCGGACGATCGCCACCAGCTCGGAGCGGTCGACGTCGGCGATGTGGAGCCGGGGGTCGGCGTTGAACCAGTCGCCGAGGTCGCGTCGCTCGAGGCGCCCCTCGAGCACCGGCACGGCGTGGACGACCCACACCCCGTTCACGGCGACGACCAGGTGGTCGATCGGCGGGACGTCGGCGGACACGCGCAGACCGTGCAGCACCTCGAGGTGGTGGACGCGAGCCGCTTCGAGGGTCTGGCCGACGCGGCCCTCGCCCATGTCCCCGCGATCGAGGGGCAGGGTGAGGTCGGGGTCGAGGCCCGGAGGCACCACCGGGGCGTCGAGGATGCGGTCGAAGGCGAAGCCGTCAGGGCCGGCGGCGGCGCCGTCGCCCTCGTCGCCCGAGCGCAGGCGCCCGACGATGGACGTGACGGACCGCGCCCGACGCTCGTCCTCGGGCGACGCGATCACCTCGCCCAGCTCGGCGGGCGCCGGGGCCGGGTGGTGCACCTCGGGCGGCACCGTGAGCGGCTCGGTCGCGACGGTCGGCGCCTCGGCCGGGGCTGGACGCTCGGCCGGCACCGTGCCCTCGCCGGCCGGCGGGGCGGGCGGCGCGGCGTCGACCGGGGTGGGTGCCACGGGCGGCGGAGGCGGCGCGTCCGGGCCCGGCGGTGGTGGCGGCGGCGTGGGGCTGGGCCGGTCCGGCGGGCTCGGCGCCGGCGGCACCGGAGGCACCGGCGGAACCGGGGGCTCCGGCGGCAGCGGGTCGGTCTCCGGCGGCAGCGGGTCGGTCGACCCGACGGCGGACGGGGCGGCCGCCGGCGGCGCGGCGGTGGCCAGCGACGCATCGGCCGCCGGGCCGGCGTCCCGGCGGTTCAGGCGGCGACGTCCGCCACCGCGTGCGCGTTCCACGTTCCGGGCCGGCAGGGCACCGGTGCCGGCTCCGCCCGGTGCGAGCTCCCGCTCCGGCAGCGCCGCACCGGTCGCCGGCGAGGGCTCGGGTGCGCGCACGGGGAGGTCGGCCTCGTCGGCGGCGTCGGGGCGGGGCACGGCCACCACCCGGCGGTCCCGCGCCCGGGCGAAGCGCCCGCGGAGATCCTGGCCTGGTGGCACCACGGGACCCGGGGCCGTCGGATCGCCCGGGACCTGCGGCGCCGCGTCCACCGCAGCGGCGGCCGGGCCGGGCGCGGGCGGCGTCGGGGCGGCCGGCGGACCCGCCTTGGGCACGGGTGCGGCGACGGCGACGTCGGGGTGGGTGGCGCGCTGGTAGCGCTCGCAGGTGACGCAGGTCGCCTGCCGAGTCGCCTCGTCCCACCACGCCTCGGTGCGGGGCGGCAGCTTGCTGAAGCAGATCTCGCAGACGGCGCGCGCTCGCAGGACGGTCAACTCCACCCGCCACCCTTCGGCAGGTCGGGGCCGATCTGAACCGTCGACCCCGCCGTTCCTCCCGGCGGAGCACATCACTGGTGACGGGCGGGGCATCCGGAGGTCTTTCCGGTGATCTCGGCCGCCGCCGCCGGGCCGGCGCCAGGTCACCCGGCTCGGGCGACCGGTGCTAGAACTCGCGCGCCGACCGACGGCCCAGACCAAGGAGGCAGCAGTTGAGCGACGACCGGCTCCGAACCGACGACGGGACGCCGATCGGGGGGTGGGTGCTGCGGGCCGACCCGGGCGGCTTCGACGTCGCGGCCACCCTCGCCGAGTACGGCCAGGTGTTCCGCTTCCCGCTCGAGCCGAGCGATCGGTCGGAGCTGATGGACGCCGGCCAGCCCTGCTTCCTCTACTCGGGCGACCGGTCGCGGGTCGTCGGCATCTGGGCCATCGGCGAGGTCGTGGCACCGACCACGCTCGTGGAGCTGGACGCCACCCCCGACGGGGCCGACGGTTCCGGCCTGTTCCTCTCCCAGCTCTACGCCGAGGTCGAGCTGCTGGCGCTGGTGAAGCCGCTCTCGGCCGACAAGCTCCGTGGCGACGAGGTCCTGGCCCGCAGCGAGCTGTTCAGGGAGCCGGACCGGCAGAACCCGGTGGTGCTGCGGCCCGAGGAGGTGCGGGCC